>JANOJM010000194.1:0-4858 GCA_031418735.1 Nitrospiraceae bacterium
AAATTATAGGGAGCGGCAATGGCTGCCTTATAGTGCGCGCATGGGACGTGCACATTCCTATGGTGGGGTTTCTGCGCGCATGGAAGGCCGCCTTGGCCGCTCCCTATCCCCCTCTTCAGCTGAACTGATCCCACGTATCGCACTGCTTGATCGCCCAGAACACCGCTTCTTTGAGTTTTTTCAATTGTAGGTTCTCAGAATCGCGGAGGGCTTGTAGCTTCTTGTCGAGATCGTAGAGCGGTTGAATCGATCGTTTATCCGGGATCTTGCCCAGCGCCCAGGCCACTTCCGTCAGCACGGACCAATCGGTCTTCGGATCGCTCAACTTGGCAAGCAACGGCAGCACGACAGACACGTCGCCGTGCATCCCACCCAGTTGTCCCAAGCCCTTGGCTGCAGCCGTTTGTAATTCAAGTTGCGGCGATGTGTTCATAATGTCGACGAGCAGTGGAATACCCTCTTTGCCGAGATTGCCCATGGCTCCGATTGCTTGCTTCGCCAGATCGCGATCCTTGAGCACCTCTTTCAGCTTCGGCAAGGCCTCGTCGGCTTGCATCTCGCCCAAGAGAGAAATAATTTTAAATCTCCTCACCTGCGGCGTGTCGGATCGATCGAGTAACTTCAACAGACGTTCAGGCTGACCCCATTCAGCGGCCAGCAACAGGGGAAAATCGTAGGTATCGAGAATACCCCTCAACTTGCCCAGGGCATAGGTTCCCGGATCTCCGACATTGGCCGACTGCGCGGCTTGCTCCGCATCTTCAAACTCGGTTCGGACCTCTTTCTGCCATTTGACCTTCAGGCTACCGAGGAGATAGGTTATCTGACAGGCAGGGCCTTTCCACAGCCGGGACGGGGCATCGGGCAAATCCGCATCGCCACCAGCGGCAGTCGTGCCTTCCCACGTTTTTCGCTGTTCACATTTGACTTTGAGCACAGCGTCATGGGGTTTACTCGCTTCTTGCACCACCGTATATCCCAATTCGCCCATCCGGCTGGCGACAAGCTCGGCAATCGACGCCGCGTCAACGGCGCCCTTGTCTGTAAGGGCGATCGTCTCGATGCGCAGGGTCTGAATCTTCTCCAGTAGCCCTTTCTGTTCCGGCGTGAAATGGTCCCGGTAGGCCCATGAGTGGGAAGAAGGAAGTGCCACAACAGTAAGGGCCAAAGTCGAGAGCAGCAGGGCCATGCGCATCGTGCACCTCCTCACCGGTATGCTGATGAAGAGTTTCATACGCTGCCGATTATAACCGTCATTGAAGGCGGCGGCTACCGCAGGTATGATAAGGCCCTTGGGGCATCCGGCTAGACTTCACTCATGAATAGTCATGCACAGAAACGAATGCTAACCACCCTATGTGCACGCAAGTGAACACAGTTCTACCCCGAAGAAGTAGGGTTGACAGTGGGATACATCCAACGGTACAAAATACATACACAAATATGAGCTTTCGTTTGCTTGCTCACCCTTCAGGAGTCGGCTCCCGAAGACCCCACCATGCGAGAGTGGCGGAACTGGCAGACGCGCGAGACTTAGGATCTCGTGGGTAACCGTGGGGGTTCAAGTCCCCCCTCTCGCACCAGACCACGACCAGGCAGCCAGCGTAAGACTTCTGATGAAAGAAAAGGGTACGCGCCAGCTATGAACATGGAAGTGACTGAACTAGGACCAATGAAACGCGCCCTCAAGATTGAGGTGCCGGCCGATGAGGTCACTCAACGGCTTGCTCGCGCCTACGTCGAGCTGAACCGCCAGGTCCATATCCCAGGATTTCGTCCTGGCAAGGTACCTTTGGCCTTGCTGGAAAAACGCTAAGCCAAATCCGTGGAAGAGGATGTGATTCGAGCCATCGTGCCGGACTTCTACGAGAAGGCCGTCCGTCAAGCGGGAATTGTGCCGGTCCACGTTGAAATCCCCCCGCTGGACAGAGTCAAGATTAAAAAGAACGAGCCCTTTACATTTACCGCAACCGTCGAGATCAAGCCGAAAATTGCCTTGCGGGACTATAAGGCGCCGAGCCCGATGTCACTCAAACCCGACAATCGCACCATCACCGACGAACAGCTCGACCGTGGCCTTGAAGTCTTGCGCGAACAACAGGCCCGCCTGGAAGCTACCCCGGCAGGCCATGCCATCGCGGACGGAGACTATATCGTCCTGGATCTGCAAGGCGCACTCGATGGCGTGCCGTTGGAAGGCGCGAAGAAGGAAGGTCAACTCCACAAGGTCGGATCACACGCGTCCGTCTTGGGCTTGGAAATTGACTCGCATGTCGGGGGGAAGAAAGAGGGAGACGCGCTCGAAATTTCCCAGCCGTACCCAGACAGCCATCCCGATCCTCGCGTTGCCGGCAAGACAGTGGTATTCACCCTGACGATCAAGTCCGTCAAGGAAAAGAAGCTGCCGGCCCTGGACGATGAATTTGCCAAAGATTGCGGCCCCTACAACTCGCTCCAGGAAATCAAAGACAAGCTGCGTGGCGGAATGGAGCAGGCGTTGAAACGAGAAATCGAGGACACCCATAAAGATACGATCATGAAACGGCTCGTAGAGACCCATCACTTCGATCTCCCCGAGACCCTGGTAGAACGTGAGCTGGAGGCCATCATCCGTCAGCACATGCAGCAGCAACAAAAGGGTGGCGGCCAGGAATCGCCCGCCACGGAGGATCTCACAAGCCTTCGACAGGAACATCGGGACGAAGCGGCACGCCGTGTGAAGCTCAGCCTCGTACTTGAAGAGATCGCCGAAAAAGAAGGGCTGACAGTCACGCAAGACGATTTCAATGCTGAAATCATGCGGCTGGCCTCGGACCTCAAGATGCCGGCCGCCGAGCTCGTCAAGATGATCAAAGCCGGCGGACAAGAATCTATCGAAGAATTACGCACCAGGACTTTGGTGGATAAAGCCTTGGATTTCGTCTACCGCAATGCGGTGATTCAGGGATAGTGCCGAGAGGCGCAGGCCTGTCTTGCTCCGGTTGTTCGAGCATTTTTAACAGACTGAGAAAAAATCTGTGGGCATGCAGGGTGCTCAAAAAGGCCGTCCAGCAAGGCCGCAGCGAATGAAGACCGGAGGCGTACCCTCTGGGGTACGTTGAGGATCTGAACGATGCGAGAACGAAGCTGGCGGACTTTTTCAGCACCCTGCTAACGGAAAGGAACCACGTGCATGCTAGTTCCCATAGTCATTGAGACAACGAACCGAGGCGAACGCGCCTACGACATCTATTCTCGGCTCCTGAAAGACCGGATCATCTTCCTGGGTGCGCCGATTGACGACATTTTTGCCAACCTGATCATTGCCCAGCTCTTGTTCCTGGAAGCGGAAGATCCTGAAAAGGACATCAATCTCTACGTCAACTCCCCCGGGGGAAGCGTCACGGCAGGATTGGGCATTTACGACACCATGCAGTATGTAAAGCCCCCGATCAACACTATCTGCCTGGGCCAGGCCGCCAGTATGGGAGCCTTCTTGCTCACCGCCGGAACCAAGGGCAAGCGCTTCGCCCTGCCGAATGCGAGGGTCATGATTCACCAACCCATGGGTGGATTTTCCGGGCAAGCCACTGAGATCGATATCCATGCCAGGGAGATCTTGAAAATCCGCGAACGACTCAATGAAATCATGGCCAAACATACCGGCCAGCCTCTTGAGAAGATAGCCCTGGACACGGAACGGGACTACTTCATGTCGGCAGAAGAAGCGAAGAGGTACGGCCTCATCGACGAAGTCATTACACGGCCTCCGAAACTCCTCAAGGCCGTCGGTGGCGATGCAGGGAAAGACGCAACCAAGGACAAGTAACAAGGGGGGAGCGCATGGGGAAGCCGGATAAGATGGATCGACATCTCCGTTGTTCGTTCTGTGGAAAGAGCCGCGACGAGGTCCGCAAATTGATTGCCGGGCCCACCGTCTATATCTGCGACGAATGCGTCAACCTCTGCAACGACATCATTGCCGAGGACTGGGAAGAAGCCAAAGAAGAGATTTCGTCGAAACTCAAAAAGCCGGTGGAGATCAAACACCACTTGGACCAATACGTCGTGGGACAGGAGCGGGCCAAACGAATCCTCGCGGTAGCCGTTCATAACCACTACAAGCGAATCTCGTCCAAGGATAAAGACGTTGACGACGTGCAACTCCAGAAGGGCAACATCCTCATGCTGGGGCCCACCGGCACGGGGAAAACACTATTGGCTCAGACCCTTGCGAAGTACTTGGACGTCCCCTTTACGCTGGCTGATGCAACCACGCTCACCGAGGCAGGGTACGTCGGTGAAGACGTGGAAAACATCATCCTGAAGCTTCTGCAAGCTTCGGACTACGATGTGGAGCGGGCCGAGCGTGGGATTGTCTACATCGATGAAATCGACAAGATCAGCCGCAAGAGCGACAGCCCCTCTATTACCCGCGACGTCTCGGGCGAAGGGGTCCAACAAGCGCTACTCAAGCTCATCGAGGGAACCGTTGCCAACGTGCCGCCTCAAGGCGGTCGCAAGCATCCGCACCAAGAATTTATTCAGGTCAATACGAGCAACATTCTATTCATCTGTGGCGGAGCGTTCGTCGGGCTCGAACACATTATCGAGCAACGTCTGAATCAAAAGACGATGGGGTTCGGGTCCGACGTTCGCGGGCGGAGCGAGATTCGGCTTGGTGAACTGTTCGCGAAAGTTCAGCCGGAAGACTTCCTCAAGTACGGCTTAATTCCTGAGTTCGCCAAGCCGTATCTCGCTCCGTCCGCGAACTTCGGCTCCGAATCCCATCGCTTTCCGATTCAGGCGCTGCTCGATAATCTGTTCAAGTCCGACGAACGCTCCGCCGCAGATGAAGAGGATGTTGCTCGTATTGACC
>JANOJM010000195.1:0-7167 GCA_031418735.1 Nitrospiraceae bacterium
GCCCAAATCCAGCTCCACTCCGACATGGCTTTCTTCACAGATGTGGCGGAGATCGCCTGAGAGGCCGTCTGAAATATCGATCGCGGAGGTCGCGAAACGATGGGCACTGAGCCACTGGCCTTCTTCGATGCGCGCGGTGGGACGCAGGTGCCGTCCGATCAGAAATTGCCGGTGCCTATTTGAGAATGATGCAGTGCGTGGTTGGCGGTTTGCACGGGGCGGTGGTTCGTTCAAGAGCCTCAGTCCGGCTAATGAATCGCCGATTGTGCCGGTCACGTAGAGGCCATCGCCCACTCGTGCGCCGCTCCGAAAGAGGGCCTTCCGGGGAGGAATCGTTCCAGTTAATGTCAGACTGAGAAACCATCCGCCGTCTGAGGCCGATGTATCTCCGCCGATAAGCCTCACATGGTGTGGCCGGCAGGCGGCCATCATTCCTCGGTACAGTTGGTGAACATGGCGGCTGGCGCCGGTGCGAGGAATGGCTAAGGACACGAGCAGATATTGCGGGGTGGCTCCCATTGCCGCGATGTCGCTGAGGTTCGCCGCTGCGGCGCGGAATCCGATATCAGCCATCGTGGCGGTTCGCAGGTCGAAGTGGACCCCTTCTGTTAAGAGGTCGGTCGTCAGCACTGTCCATTGGCCGGCTTGTGATGCGATGACGGCGGCATCGTCGCCGATCCCTCGAATCACCGATGGTGTGCTGCGGCTGTGCCGTCGGTGGAGCGCGTGGATGAGGCCGAATTCGTGAATCGTGGGACGGGCCTTCGTGCGGACCGTGGAGGCCATGCTAGTGAAGCTGTATGGGAAGCGTTCCCGCGCTGGTTGCATGTATTGGCAGCGAGCGAGCGGCTCGCCCTGTCTTCGTGCGGATAGCCTGCTTTTTCGCATGCGGTTGCGGCTGGGGGGGCTTACCTGTTGGACGTGTAGATTTTGAGTCCCGTCGGAGCGCCACCTTCATCACGTCATCCATCGTGTCGGCAAAGACGAGGTGGATGCCCTTCAAAATATGCTTGGGAATTTCGTCGAGATCCTTTTTGTTCCGTTTAGGAAGAATCACGGTCGTGAGCTTCGCCCGTTTAGCCGCCAAAATCTTTTCCTTCAATCCACCGATGGGGAGAATTCGGCCTCGGAGGGTAATCTCGCCTGTCATCGCCAGGTCTCGGCGCACCGGGATTTGCGACAGGGTCGAAGCAATGGCGATGGCCATGGTAATGCCCGCCGAGGGCCCATCCTTCGGAATCGCTCCAGCTGGCACATGGATATGGAGATCCTGAGTGGTGAACACATCGGGATTGATACCGAGGGTGTGCTCACGAGACCGGACGTAGCTCAAGGCTGCTTGCGCAGATTCCTTCATGACGTCGCCCAGTTGGCCGGTGAGGGTCAATTGTCCCTTGCCCTTCATCGCCGTGGCTTCGATGTAGAGCACATCGCCGCCGGATTCCGTCCAGGCTAAGCCCGTGGCCACGCCGATCTCGTCGATCTTCAATTCTTCTTCGGGCACGAATTTCGGGACGCCGAGATATTTGTGCAGGTTGGCAGGATCGACGGGGAAGCCCACGCCTTTGCCTTCCGCCACTTTCTTTGCCACCTTGCGCATGACGTTGGCGATCTCGCGCTCGAGGTTCCTGACACCGGCTTCACGCGTATAGTTAGCGATGATTTGACGCACCGCAGGCTCGGCGATACGGACATGTTTCTCGGTGATGCCATGTTCGGTGAGTTGCCGGGGGACCAGGTATTTCTGGGCGATGCCTAACTTCTCTTCTTCGGTATAGCCGGGGATTCCGATCACTTCCATCCGGTCACGCAAGGCGGGCAAAATGGGGTCGATCAGATTCGCCGTCGCAATGAACATCACGCCGGTCAGGTCGAAGGGCACGCCCAGATAGTGGTCCGTGAACGAGTTGTTCTGTTCCGGGTCGAGTACTTCGAGCAAGGCCGCGGAGGGATCGCCGCGAAAATCCATCCCGACCTTGTCGACTTCGTCCAGCATGAAGACCGGGTTGTTGGTGCCGGCTTGTTTCATGCCTTGAATGATGCGACCTGGGAGCGCGCCGACGTAGGTGCGCCGATGACCGCGGATTTCGGCTTCGTCACGGACGCCGCCAAGACTGATGCGGACAAATTCGCGGCCGAGGGCGCGGGCAATCGATTTCCCCAGCGAGGTCTTCCCGACACCCGGGGGGCCGACGAAGCAGAGAATCGGACCCTTCATTTTTTCTTTGAGTTTGCATACGGCGAGATACTCGAGGATTCGTTCTTTCACCTTTTCCAGGTCGTAGTGGTCCTCGTTGAGGACTTTCGCGGCGGCCTTCAGGTCGAGGTTATCCGTGGATTTCTTGGACCAGGGCAATTCCACGATCCATTCGAGATAGGTTCTGACGGTTGCGGACTCGGCGGTATCCGGGTGCATTTTCTCAAGGCGTTTGAGCTGCTTTTCAGTTTCCTTCAACACCTTCTCCGGCATCTTCAGCTCGACGATCCGCTTGCGAAACTCAGTGATTTCTTCCGCACGTTCGTCGAGCTCGCCGAGCTCTTTTTGGATCGCTTTGAGTTGCTCGCGCAGGAAGTATTCGCGTTGGGTCTTGTCCATCTCCCCCTTGGCTTGGGCTTGAATCTTCTGTTGCATGGAGAGGACTTCGATCTCCTTGCCGAGAATCTCGCTGACGTGCAGGAGGCGCTTGATCGGATCGATGACTTCCAGAACTGCCTGGGTCACTTCGACCTTGAGGCCAAGATTGGACGCCACCATGTCGGCAAGACGTCCGGGATCCTCGAGATTCTCGATGACGATCATCACGTCCGGGATCAAGATTTTTCCGAGACTCACGATCCGTTCGATCTGCTCCTTGACCGTCCGCATGGCGGCTTCGGTTTCAAGGGCGGCGCTTGCCGGCTTGTGTTCGGTAAGCTTGGTAATGCGCACGGAATAATAGGGCTCAGTCTGAATATAGCCAGAGATCTTGGCTTTTGAGAGTCCTTGCACCAGAATCTTGATGCGCTCATCGGGCAGTTTCAGCATCCGCATGATGATGCCGACCGTACCGACGGTATGGATATCTTCCGGTGAGGGATTCTCGACGTCCAGGGCCTTTTGCGTCGATAGGAAGATCATGCGATTGCCGGCTAAGGCGGCTTCAATCGCTTTGATCGACATCTCCCGTCCGACAAATAAGGGGAGGACCATGTAGGGGAAGACGACGATGTCCCGAACCGGCAACAATGGAAGCTGATCGGGGATCTCGATGTTTTGGGGCGGCTGCAAGTCTTGTTCGATCGGGTCGTTCATCTGTGTGGTCTCGCGGTTGTAGGGCCGGTTTCTTTTGTTTCTTTGGTCCTATTTGGTTTGTTTCGTTGAACGACTTAGGATTTTCGTGAACGTGTCGCGCGGCGTTCGCCGGAAGGCCGCATCCGATTCTGAAGATATTCACCGAATTCCGGTCCCAGGGAAGGGTTCTTCAGTGCAAATTCAACGGTCGCAATGAGAAATCCTAGCTTGTCCCCGGCATCGTACCGTTGTCCCTGGATCTCCAGCGCAAACATCGGGGACTTCTTTGCCAATTCCAATAGGGCGTCGGTCAATTGGATCTCGCCATTTTTGCCGGGCTTGGTTTTTCGCAAGATGGAGAAAATTTCCGGCGGCAGGACGTAGCGGCCGATGACCGCCAGATTGGACGGGGCTTCGGCCGGCGTCGGTTTCTCGATGAGCCCCTCGACCCGGTGCAATCCCTTTGCAATGGTTCGGGGCGCCACGATCCCATAGCGGTTGACTTCATGGGGGGGCACTTCCTGCACGCCGAGGACCGCGCCGTGTTGTTTCTTGTAGGCATGAATGAGTTGCGCGAGGCCAGGAACTGGGGCATCGATGATTTCGTCGCCGAGAATGACCGCAAAGGGTTCGTCACCGATCAGCCGTTGGGCGCAGAGGACCGCATGGCCGAGTCCGAGGGCTTCCGACTGACGGACGTAGCAGAAGTTCGCAAGGGTAGAGATGTGCCGCATCTGGTTCAGGAGCTGCGCCTTGCCGCTGCCCTTGAGGTTTTCTTCCAACTCCACGGATCGGTCGAAATGGTCCTCGATCGCGCGTTTTCCTCGCCCGGTGATGATGATAATGTCTTCGATTCCCGAGGCGACCGCTTCTTCCACAGCATATTGAATCAGCGGCTTGTCGACGAGCGGCAACATTTCTTTGGGAGAGGCTTTCGTCGCGGGTAGGAAGCGAGTACCAAGGCCTGCAGCGGGGATCACGGCTTTGCGCACTTCGAAGCGTGACATGATTTCGATACTATGTGATGGGGTAGTCGATGTCAAGGAATGCACGCGCAGATGCCTTGCTGAAGCGATGCGCGTGAGATGGGCGGGACGGACGACGGTTCGAGGCGAAGTTCGAGGTTTCTAAAACTTCGAACCCGGAACTTCGAACTTCGAATCACACCTCTCGCGATTCACGCTCCTCGCGCCAGCATGAATAATTATGGGTTATCAGCTTTACATTCAAATACTTGCCCAATATAATCCGAGAGTTTTACGCACATGTTCCCTGAGGGATTAGGTGTGCTCCGCCGCCGTGAGACTCTCGCGCCGGCAACGTCCGCCGCCGCGATCGTGGCACGCGCCCCGGATCCGTCGTGCGCGAGTGTGAGATAGAAGTGCAGGTATAGGGTCGAAGCCAAAGCTAGGATTATCCATGTCGCCGGTATTATCTCCTTATTTTTCTTATGGAACGCAGCGCCGGTGAGGACAATTTGCAGCTCAGCCGGGCTTCGTTGGCTTTTCGTCATGCTGCTCACCACCCTTACCTGCGATATGCCATTGGTGCTTGCGGCCGCGGCAGAGCAGGTCGAAGTCAAAGTGACAGCGATTGAGATTCGAGGGAACAAGCGGATCGAGTTGCCGGCGATTGCCGGCCGATTGACGTTGAAGCCCGGCGATCCCTACACCCCTGAAAATGTCCGTGGGCAGATCAAGATTATCTACGAAACCGGATATTTTGAAGATGTGCAGGTAGAGACGCAACCAGGAACGGGCGGGGTAGCATTGGCCTTTTTGGTCCGCGAGAAACCGTTTATCACCGAAATCGTGTTCGATGGGAATAAAGCGCTCAGCGACGACAAGATCAAAGAGAAGATTACGATCAAGAGCCAGGCGTTTCTCGACCAGTTACAGGCCAAAGAGAGTACGGAGAAGATTCGTTTGGCCTATCAGGGGGATGGCTATTTCAATTGCCGGGTGATTCCCGTCGTGCAGACCTTGGACGGGGATAGGAAGCGCCTGACGTTTCTCATTAACGAGGGGGAGAAGGCGCGCGTCAAAACGGTTAACTTTGAGGGTTTGCACGCGGCGACCAAAGACGAGATGTTCAAGGTGATGGCGACCAGGGAATGGATCCCCTGGTATGGGCTGGTCTCCCAGCTGAAGTTGCCGTCGATGGTCTCGGATGCCGGCGTCTTGAAGCGGGAAGAAATGAACAGCGACGTCGAGCGGATCAAAGAGGTCTTGCTCAACAAGGGCTATTTAAACGTCCGGGTCGGATTGCCGACCGCGGAACTCGACGACGAGAAGAAATGGTTCGTCGTGACCTACACGGTGATGGAAGGGGAGCCGTTCACTATCGGTGAAATCGGATTCCGCGGGAATACCGTGTTCGAAGATCCGGAGCTTCGGCAGGGGCTCAAGATGAAGGAAGGGGAAATTTTTCAGCGCCAGAAACTTCGTGACGAAGTCACGCGATTGAACGATCTCTATGGGAGCAGGGGCTATTCGTTCGCCGATGTCTCGCCTAATGTGACTCCGAACACGGAGGAGCGGACCGCCACCGTTCTTCTCACCATTAAAGAAGGGGAGATGATGCGGGTCCGCCAGATCAACATTCATGGGAACGAGAAGACGAAGGACAATGTGATTCGGCGTGAAATCCGTGTCGATGAGCAGGATGTCATCGATACCCCCGCGTTGAAACGGAGCTTTCAACGTCTCAATAATTTGAACTTTTTCGAGACGGTGGAAATCCTGCCGGCGCAGGTGGCGGTGGATAAGGTCGACTTAAACGTCCGCGTGAAGGAAAAGCCGACCGGCCAGTTCAGCATCGGCGGCGGATTCAGCACGCTCGATCAGGTGGTCGGCATCGCCGATATTACAGAGGGTAATCTTGGTGGGAATGGTTGGATGGGGCGAGTCCGTGGTCAGTTGGGCCAACGGAGGCAAATCGGGATGATTACGTTTCGCAACCCCTATGTGAACGATTCCTTGACCTCGATGCAGCTGGATGTCTACCGCACTGCGACGAATTACATCACCTATTTTGAGACGAAAACCGGCGCCAGCGTGACGTTAGGCCGCTACCTTTCCGAGTATACCTCCGGGAGCATCAGCCTGTTCGCGGAAGAGTTGAACTTTAAAAACCCGGCGGCAGGGATTTGCCCGGACCGATTCCCTCTTGTGTGTAGTCAACTGGGAAATCAATCGACGACCGGGTTCCGGACGTCGTTCTCTCGCGACACGAGAGACTATTTTATGGATCCTCGCACCGGTTGGCGAGCCACTGTGGGCTTCGACTACGGGACGCCCTACCTGGGGGGGAGCAATAACTTCTATAAATATTATCTGGATGTGATTAAGTATACGCCGCTGCCTTTCGATACGCGGGTTGCGATCCGTGCTCGCTACGCCGAAGCGGTCGGCATCGATGGGAGCCCCATTCCATTGACCGAACGATATTTTGTCGGCGGCATCAATACGATGCGCGGGTTCGTATTCGGACGCGCGGGGCCGGTGACCAATACGAATTCTCTGCTCGGCGCGAGCAAGCAGTTGATTTTCAATAACGATTTTATCTTTACGATTTCCGCTGAAGCCAAGTTGAACGGGGTGATCTTCTTCGACTTCGGGAAAGGCTTTGGCGACGATGAGCCGCTCTCGTCCAAGCTGCGGAAGACAGTCGGATTTGAAGGGCGATGGATTTCACCTTTTGGCCCTCTCCGTGCTGCGTATGGGATTAATCTCGATCCCAACCCAGGAGAACGCAAAGGGGTCTTCGAGTTTACTATCGGCTCTCTGTTCTAATAGGTTGCGGAAGAACTCAGTGTGCGCTCAAAGTCTACTATGAACTTAGGAGTGATGAAAGCGCATGAACGGCTCGCAGGATGCTCAAAATGGCCGTCCAGC
>JANOJM010000196.1:0-4110 GCA_031418735.1 Nitrospiraceae bacterium
AGTTCTTTTTTCGCTTTGACCATGACTGCTAATTCGTTGGCATAGGAGGACTCGTCTGGCTCGACGTCCTTCTTGAGTGCTTCACTTTTCTTTTCCGCTTCATCGCTGGCTTGCTTTTCGGCAGCCTCGTACGCCTTCGTCGCCTGCTCTAAGTTCGTTTTTCCAGTCAGGAGCGCCGCCTCTAGCTGTTTCTTCCGTTCTTCGACTTTAAACTCCATCTTTCCGCCATGGAGACCGCGAACATACCCGACAATGGCCCAAATCTCTTCCTCCGATAGGGTGTACTTGAAGGTCGGCATCGTCGGCACGGCAAAATCGTCGTCGCCGATTTCATCTCCGCCCTCTTCGCTCGTATCCTTCATATCGCGAGAAATCGTATTGAAGATATCTTCGTCTTTAAACGTGCTCATTTCTGACTTGTTCGTCAGATCTTTGGGCTTGGGATCGGGCATTGAGGACCAATTGAATCCTTCGTTCTGTTTTCCGCTCTCACCGTGGCAGTGCGAGCAGTAGTGAGCATAGAGTTCATGCCCCTTCTGCCCTTGCTCGTTGGCACAACCAGCCACAGTCACCATGGCCCATACAGCGACCACGACCCCCACTATGCCCATTACATATAGCCGAGCCGCCTTCATGCTGATTGCCCTTTCTTTAGCTTACGGATCAGAACGAACTGAAATCCGAGAGCCAGGCCCACGGCAATGGCCGCATAGTAATAACCGGAATAATTCGGTGGCGCCTCTGCACGGAAATACCACCAGGAGGAGACGGCCTTTTGAGAGCCCTTCTCCTTCAGCTCGCCGCTGCTTGGATCTTTCTTGCCGTCCCAGGCAGCGAAGCCGATATTGATAAACCCGGCTGTCGTAATCTGCGTATCTTCCTCAGGATGCCCGGTGTCGAGCGGCCGCGAAAACACCACTTTCCATCTGCCGTTTGAGTAAGCACCCTTGGCTTTTACATCCTGGTGCTCTTGGATTTTTAGTGTGCCGAAGCCCTTGGCGTTCATGTCGACGCCTTTGCCGTCCTTGTTCTTCCAATACCAAATATTGACCGGGCCGCCTTCGACCTGCGCCATCGGTTGACCATGCGCAAAGTGAGCTTTCTTGTCGCCCACCATGAACTGAACCGCGGCTGCATCGTCAGGATCTTCCGTCGGATCGGCATACTCCAAGAGAATCGCCACGTTGGTCCCGTCATGCAAGCCACGGACGATCATATCTTTGACCGTCGCTTCAAGATTACGGGTCGGCCAATGGACTTGAGGCGACATCGGGAATGTTGCCGGTGGCGCGCTGCTCCACACTGCCGCAGTCGGGTCATCGGCAGGCAAGGTACCCTTCACCAGGGGAGCACTGACCGACGAGCTTGCCTGAGTTTCTTCCGGAGCGGCGGCCTTAGGCTTTTCCTCGGCCGTGACGGGCTGCACGATCAGAAACCCTATGGCAAGGCACACACCACCGACGACATTCGGAACGATTCGACTGAGTCCGCGTATCATAAGTTCCGTCCTCTCTCTCCGCACTAACTCCCTACTCAAACTCCCTAGTCACTCCTCAGAGGGTGGGGCTATGTGCCTTCCACTGCGCGCGTTCACCGAGCACCTTCTGAGCGTGCGCGGTGCGCGAGCACAGAAGGCATATAGGCCTACCCTCGTCTATTCCCAGGTCCGAGGCGATTGATGCGCGCCATCGTACTCACCCATGATGATTTTCCAGATCCATTCGTCGGGAAGTTCGAGTTCCCAGCGAGGCATCGCTGATTTCCACGGCATCCCTTCGATCGGGAGACCGACGCCGCCTTTTTTAATCCGCCAGAAGAGATAACTTTCCTGGAGCATGGCGATCGTCGTTGGATCGGCGAAGTTAGCCGGCGGAGGATTGAATCCTCTGGCTGCCGAACCCTTGCCGTCAAAGTTTCCTCCGTGGCAGGGGGAGCAGAATGCCGCATAGAAGCCCTTCCCCTGCTGGATCGTGTCTGGTGTCTTTGGAACAGGATTCGACAAGCCGGCATATTCGCCTGGCGGAGCCGGATGAATGGTCCTATTTTCTCCGGGAGGCGCATCACTGACTGCTGTACTATTGTAGGTTTGCCAGCCGACCAGCAACGGGAACAAAATCAGGACAAGGTAACGCAATGCTTGCATCCCGCCGATACTCTCTCCCGTTAAGAACCGTTGAATCGGTCCCCAAAATTCTTCTTTGGACTCCGCGCTCACTGTGGCGAGAATGAGAAACCCTGCCGTCGTCAGCAATAGATAGAGAAATACCAGACTGGCCGGTAGCGGCGCCGAGCCGGGGATATTGGGCACCACAAATTTCAGAATCAAATAGGTAATGACATTCAACGAGATCAGTTTGATCAACGGCCCCATACGTTCCTCCTCAGTGCACTTGCGCCACGGCCATCGGACTGGACTGAGCTGCCTTTACCGGAGCGGCAGGCGCCTGTCCCGGCACCTCTAGTTCAGATGGATTAATAGAAATCGGTTCGCCGCTCATCTGCTGTAGGAATGCGATGACCGAGAGAATTTCGTTCTTGGACAGCCCGATCGGGTTCTTATTGATGGCGGGCATCTCGGCCGGATACATCTTCGGCAAGCCTTCATGGCGATAGTCCATATAGACGTACGCCTGCGGCTGCGTCATGCTTTCATAGAGAAACTCACGGGACAATTTGGCCCCGATCCCCTTCAAGTCCGGGCAACGGGCCGACTCACTGGGACCGATCGTGTGGCATAGTGCACATTGGCCCTTACTAAAGAAAATCTTCTGTCCAATAGCCGCCAGATCCGTCGGCGTTTTGACCGTGGCAATATCGAATTTCTCCTCAACCGGCGGCAACGACGCCATTTGCGGCACCGCCAGCGCCGTCAGCATGAAGAGACCGAGCACGATTGCGAGGAATCCGATGACCCGAGGGAATACGGATTTGATAAAGAGGAGGATGAGTATCCCGCTCCCTACCACCGAGAGACAAATCAATTGCAGTCTGACTACTTCGCTCATATTTCCCCTTCGGGTAGTTAGAAGTGCTGAGTTCTGAGTGCTGAATTCAACTCATAACTCATAACTCAAAATTCAGAACTTGCGCTCTCCCGGCTTATCGAGCGCACTCGATGCGCCTGCCATCGCCGGCATACCATGGGGCAATTCCCCCTTACTCGGCGATGTCGTGGCTACCTTTGCCTTATCACCCATCGTGGCCACCCAGAAAATAAACGCGACAATCATACAGAAAAAGAACGTGCACAAGGCCATGATCCCGGATGCATAGCCGAGCGCCGGTGAAAATGCGTATTGCGACGTATCGCGAACTACGCCATAGACATGCCAATGGACTCGGGAGGACGACCGTGCGTATCCCATCAGCGTCATGAGGAGAATGACCATGACTGCGTTGAGGACCAGGGAGTAGCCGGCACGGGGAGGCATCTTGCCCCAGACCATTTCCGTCGTGGTCTTGGCGCTCTTCATCAGCAAGGCTGTCAGCGGCGTGATGGTTAGCATGACTCCGATCACGATCAACACCTGCGACGTCGAGAAATAATTGATGCGAATGATCGCGGGGACGAAATACCCCCACACGCCAAGGATGATGACTGCAATGCCCGCAAGGACAAGGATGGCAGCCATGATCGCTTTGGCGATCTTCGCCCAGCCGGCTGTATCCTGCTTGCCTGCCCGCCAATACATGATAAAGCTCATGAACGTCACGAGAATCATCAAGTTGGATACGGTCATTTTTGCCGACATGACACCGAGGACTCCCAGAAGTGGATGGTGGCTCCCTCCCATCTTTGCCGCTTCTTCCAAACTCGCCACGAGCGAATGGGGGGTCATCCAGACAGCCAGGCATAGTAGGAGCACCACCAACATCGCTAACATCGGCCTCCGGTACTTCAACGCAGACCCGGGGATGCGATAGGTAATTCCGAGCCAGAAATAATAGTTTGACCCGAGAAAGAGCACCCCGATGAGCATGGCTTGTAGAATGAACAGCCACGACAGGAAGCCTCCCATCAACGTGATACCCATCTGCTGGTTGTACTGGTAAATTTCACGCATGAGCCAGTAGCCGGCAAAGGGGAGCGCCAACAGACCGAATACCCCG
>JANOJM010000197.1:0-5205 GCA_031418735.1 Nitrospiraceae bacterium
CGCATACAGCGTCACCATGCGGAGCGCCTCATCGACCGGCACCGCGCGGGCCGAGAGCCGGCCGATCCGACGATCCTGCAATCCCTCGGCCCCCTCCGCGTCATACCGGCCACTCCAACGGCGAAAGGTCCGCTCCGTCACCCCCAGCATCTCGCCCGCCTCCGCCATCGTCAGGATCCGTTGCTGCCGCCGCTCATAGAGCTCTTCAAATCGCATCTGTCTCACCTCCTGTAGCACCCGTGTCCATGTCATCGTGGCCCTCCGTGAGGGCCACCCTAAACCGGACAGATCACGTGCTACAAAAACCGGACAGATGATGTGCTATCTACACATCCTGCTAATACCCTTGTGCAAGTAGGGGAGCAACGTTTATCATGGCGCCCGCAACGGCAAGCCCCCTTACACTGGAGTAGGACCCATGAAAAAGAAACCTGCAGCTGCAGCCACTCAGTCATCGTCTGCGACCAGAGTTGAACGAGACACCATGGGTGAGCTGGCCATACCGGCTACTGCCTATTATGGTGTGCAGACCGCTCGCGCCATCGAGAACTTTCCTATCAGCTCGTTGCGATTCCCCCGCGCCATGATCCGGGCGATGGGGATGATCAAGCGCGCTGCCGCGACGGTCAATCAGTCGCTGGGCCTCCTCGACAAGAAGCCGGCGGATGCGATCAACCAGGCAGCGACCGAAGTGATCGAGGGAGCGCTTGATGCCGAATTCCCTGTAGATATTTTCCAAACAGGTTCTGGCACCTCGACGAACATGAACGCGAACGAGGTGATCTCCAATCGTGCCACCGAGCTGTTAGGAGGGACACGAGGGAGTAAGCTGGTGCATCCCAACGACCACGTCAATCTGGGCCAATCCAGCAACGACGTGATTCCCACGGCGATTCACATTGCCGCCGGTGAGATGATGCAACAGCAACTCATTCCGGCCCTCACCTGCCTGCAGAAAGCTCTCGCTCGCAAAGCTAAAGAGTTCGACAAGATCGTCAAGATCGGTCGCACCCATTTGCAGGATGCAACGCCTGTGCGGTTGGGCCAGGAATTCGGCGGGTACGCGAGGCAGATCGAACTCGGCATTGAGCGGGTCAAGCGCGCACAACATGCGCTCAGCGAAGTCGCGCTTGGAGGGACCGCAGTCGGCACAGGGCTCAACTGCCACCCGAAGTTTTCGGCCAAGGTCATGGCGATCGTGTCGAAAGAGACCGGCTGCACCTTTACAGAGGCGTTGAACCACTTTGAAGCGCAGTCCACACAAGATTCGTTGGTCGAAGCGAGCGGGGAGTTGAAGACTATCGCGGTGAGTCTGATGAAGATTGCCAACGACATTCGATGGCTCGGCTCCGGCCCGCGCTGTGGGCTTGGGGAGATCAATCTGCCGGAAACACAGCCTGGCTCGTCCATCATGCCTGGCAAGGTCAACCCGGTCATTGCCGAGTCGGTGACGATGGTCTGCGCTCAGGTGATCGGCAACGATGTGACCGTCACAGTGGGAGGGCAGGCAGCCAACTTCGAACTGATCGTCATGCTGCCGGTCATGGCCTATAACCTCTTGCAATCGATTGAACTCCTCTCGACGGTGTCAACCAACTTCGCAGTCAAATGTATCGACGGGATAAAAGCCAACGAAGAGCGTTGCAAGAGTCTGATCGAGGAAAGTCTGGCCATGTGCACCGCCCTAGCTCCGGAGATCGGATACGAAGCTGCCGCGAAACTCGCCAAGGACGCCTACAAATCAGGCAAGACCGTTCGTCAGATGGCCAAAGAGCAAAAAGTCTTGCCAGAAAAACGGCTCACCGAACTGCTCGATCCCTGGCGCATGACGGAGCCAGGCGGGCCGGTTGGGAGTGCTGGAGGGTAGAAGAAAAGGTGGAGGGATAGCGGGGTATGGGGGTGGAGGAACCTGGTAATCCTCCTTGTACGAGGAAAGCGCACGCGTACCTACAGAGGAAGGGTAAGCGTGACAACGATAAATCCGAGGCGGTGTATTCTCGACCCTCAATCTCGACCTGATCCGGTTTCTTCAGTTTTGACACCACAAAGCCTCTATGTTAAAGTCCGCGAAACTGTTGAGGTTCTAAGCACTTTTCATTCGCTTACCCTAGGGAACAACGTATGAGCACATCGACATCGCATGTAATCATTGTGGCTGGCGCCGGACCAGCCGGGATGGCCGTGGCCAGTTCACTTTCGAAGGCTGGCCATGAAGTCATCATTCTGAATCGGGACATTAAGTTCGGTGGGCTGGCTGAATACGGAATCTTCCCTGCAAAACTCAAGCTTCGTGGCGGCCTCAAGAAACAATATTGGGATATGCTCGAAAAACCGAACGTGCATTACTTCGGCAATGTCTCGATTGGCAACGGTAAAGATCTCACTGTTGAAGAATTGCGAAACCTTGGCGCTAGCGCGGTCGTGTTTTCAATCGGCGCGCAGGGGACCAAGGCCATCGGAGTGGAAGGAGATTCAGCCAAGGGCGTGTTCCATGCGAAGGATGTCGTGTACCACTTCAACCGGCTTCCAGGATTTGGCGATCGCCCGTTTGAGATGGGCAAGCATGTCGCGGTGATCGGCGCCGGCGATGTGATGGTCGATATCTCGCACTGGCTGGTCCGCTACAAAAAAGTCGAGCGAGTCACAGCGATCGTACGGCGTGGGCCAGCCGAGCGAAAATACAATCCGAAAGAAATTCGCATGGTGTGCGCCAATATGGATGTAGACGGGATTTCCAACGAGGTGGCTCGGATTAAGGATCGTCTTGCTGCGGTCGGCCAGAATGCAGACGATGTGCTCAAGGGCCTGACGGACGAGTTTACAAAGTGCGAACCGAAGGTCAGCGAGACGAAGATGGGCTTCAAGTTTTTGGCCTCTCCGAAACGGATCTTGGTGGATGAACACAATCAGGTTCGTGGGCTGGAAATGGAAGACAACAAGCTCGATCCAAAAGGTGAGGATACGGTTGCCGTCGGGCTGAAACAGTATTATGAGTTTCCCTGCGACTCCGTGGTCTTTGCTGTCGGCGACAAAGTCGATGAGACCGTTGGGCTACCATATAAGAGCGGTCTGTTTGTCACAAATCCCAACAAGACCGGCAACGATCCTGACGATGCCCTCTTCCAAGCCTATGACGAAACCGCTGGCAAGGTCATGGACGGTGTATTTCTCGCCGGGTGGGCCAGGAAAGCGAGCGAGGGCTTAGTCGGCATCGCGAAGCGTGATGGAGACTGGTGCGCCGACGTTGTCACCAAATACCTCTCAACGAAAACACCTGATAACCGCTCTGACGTAAAAGTCGTCCTTGGCAAGCTCGCTTCAACACTCACGGCGCACAAAAGCCACCCGGTTGATCTGGCGGGGCTCCGCATACTTGAATCGAATGAAAAAAGTCACTGGGGTGAGGACTGTATCGGGGAGTTCAAATTCACGAACAACCAGGAAATGCTCAAATTGATCGAGAGTGGGAAAGCCTAGCCCGCAGGTCTTTGATTTCTACCCGTCCCCCCATTTGAGTTTCTCTCTGAGTACGTCGTAGTAGTTGCTCTCAGGAAATCTGATCAATCTGGCCCGGTTCTCCGATGTCTGGATCACGACCGTATCTCCCTGCGTGATCGCAACTCCCACCTGCCCGTCGAGTGTCGCCATGGCGCCATCGTCTTTACTGGTGAGGGTCACCTCGATCTCCGCATTACCTGGCACGATCAATGGCCGATGCGTCAGCGTATGGGGACTGATCGGCGTCAGGATCAATGACTGAACAGCCGGATCCATAATGGGGCCACCGGCAGAAAGGGAGTAGGCGGTGGATCCCGTCGGGCTGCTGACGATCAACCCGTCGCCGCGCAAGTTGGTGACGAACCGCCCTTGAATCGCAATCTTTAGTTCGATCATGCGGGCGAGGGTGCCCTTACTGATCACGACGTCGTTCAGCACCACCCCTTGCGCAACCGTTTCTCCATGCCGATGAATATGGGTCCGCAACATGAGCCGTTCATCGAGCACAAAGTCATTCGCAAATACCCGTTCGAGAGAGGGATAGAGGTTCTCCAGACGGAGCTCAGTCAAAAACCCCAATCCGCCCATGTTGACTCCCAGGATGGGAATGCTTCGTTCCCCGGCAAGTCGAGCGGCATTGAGCATGGTTCCGTCCCCGCCTAAGACGAGAAGCACGTCAGCTTTGCTCGCCAGCTGAGTTTTCTGATACCCGCCCTGTTCACCAAGGAGAAGCGCCGATGCCTGGTCCAAAACCACTTCGATGTTTCGAGCGCGGAGCCAGGCAACCACATCTCGGAGCGTACTCTTGATCTCAGGAAAATTTGGCTTTGCCAAAATCCCAATACTTTTGTTTTTCATTGCTAAAACCCTGTCATGGCGCTATTTAGATATGGGTTGGAAAGTCCGAGATTGTATCGGGAGGGTTCTTTTGAAGTCAACGAATCAGAGACACGTCAGGCCTCTCCGCACGATGTTCCCTCTAGACCAGTCCCTGGCTTGTACGATTGTTTCACAGCCTTGACACTGAAAATCCTTCTAGATAGTATTAGGCCAGATTTTTCGAGAACTTTGCGCAGCTGGAACCGGTTATAGGCTCCCCCTAAAAGGAGGCAGGATGTTCGAAAGATTTACGGATAAGGGCCGGAAGATTATCATTCTCGCGCGGGAAGAGGCGGAGCGTCATCAGAACGACTACCTCGGAACCGAGCACCTCGTCTTGGCCATTCTCCGCGAGTCCGACGGGATTGCCCTGATGATCTTGAAAAAGATGGGACTCTCGACCGAACAGATCCGTTTGGAAATCGAACGGAATTTGCCCGGCGGCGGAACCACCATGACCTTTGGAGAGATCCCCTTTAGCCCTCGGGTCAAGAAGGTTATCGAATACGGGCTTCTTCAACCCCATACTCAATAACCTTCTTAACCCGAGGGCTGAAAGGAATCTCTCCAAAGGTCATGGTGGTTCCGCCGCCGGGCAAATTCCGTTCAATTTCCAAACGGATCTGTTCGGTCGAGAGTCCCATCTTTTTCAAGATCATCAGGGCAATTCCGTCGGATTCGCGGAGGATGGCCAAGACGAGGTGCTCGGTTCCGAGGTAGTCGTTCTGATGCCGCTCAGCCTCTTCCCGCGCGAGAATGATAATCTTCCGGCCCTTATCCGTAAATCTTTCGAACATCCTGCCTCCTTTTAGGGGGAGCCTATAACCG
>JANOJM010000198.1:0-2030 GCA_031418735.1 Nitrospiraceae bacterium
GGCGCCGCTGGTGCCGCAGGGGCTGTGGTCGGCGGCGCGGCAGTGGGTGGTGTTGGTATCGCTGTCGTCGGTTGCGGGGGAGTCGTTGCGTCGCTCACGGTCTTGGCTCCTTGTGGTTTTGATTCGATACGGGGGAAGAGACCTGGGCCCTTGCAGATCTTTGTTTCAGCAAGAGGCGTTTCCCAATTATAGGCTGCTTGCGGCACCGGCTTTGAAAAGTCGAACGAGAGGCCGAGTTGCCGGGTGAGTTCTGCCGCTGTCTGGGGCATATAGGGATACATGAGGACTGAGAGCAAGCGTAGCGCCCGCGATGCTGTGTTCAGAACAGTGTTGAGGCGTGGATGATTCTCAGGGCTCTTAGCGAGTTGCCAGGGCGCAGCCTTGTCGATGTATTCGTCGCACAGGCCGATGAGTTCCCATATGGCTTGGAGATTTTCCCGAAAGGCGAGCGCGCGATACCCCTGATCGATTCGTTCAGGGAGGCCTGTCGCTGTTGCGGCGATCAGGGCTTCAAGCTCGGGAAGAGCCGGTGTGCCGGCCGTGGGAGTCGTGCCGCCGGCGAACCGCTCGATCATGGTGAGGGTGCGGCTGAGAAGATTTCCAATTCCATTCGCCAGGTCGCTATTGATGTTGGTGACCATCGCGGATTGTGAAAAGTCGCCGTCGTGCCCAAAAGGCACTTCTCGAAATAAGAAATACCGGAAGGCATCGGCGCCGAATTCGTCGGCCATCTTGTTGGGATCGACGACGTTGCCGCGGCTCTTCGACATCTTTTCACCGTCGACGGTCCACCAGCCATGGGCAAAGATCGTTTGGGGTAGGGGCAGATTCAACGCCATCAGCATCGTGGACCAGTAGACCGCATGTGTCGTGAGAATGTCCTTGCCGACGAGATGCACGTTAGCCGGCCAGAATTGGGCTTGCGAGGGTGTCGGTCGGAGATAGTCGAGGGCTGACATGTAGTTGACCAGCGCGTCGAACCAGACGTAGGTGACATAGTCCTTGTCGAACGGGAGTTCGATCCCCCATGAAAGGCGCGATTTTGGTCGTGAGATCGAGAGGTCGCCGAGCTTCTGGGTGGTCAAGAATCCCAGAACTTCATTGCGGCGAGACTCAGGACGGATGAAGTTTGGATGCTCCCGGATATGGTCGATCAGGCGATCCTGATATTGGCCCATCTTGAAAAAGTAGTTGTGCTCGCTGATACGTTCGACTGGTCGTTTACAGTCAGGGCAGAGGCTCTCCACGACATCCTTCTCCGTCCAAAATCGTTCATCAAACGTACAGTACCATCCAGTATAATCGTCCTTGTAAATCAGTTGCTTGGAATGAAGTTCCTCAAGGTATCGTTGAACGATAGATTTGTGAGGTGCATCCGTCGTTCTGATGAAAGCATCGTTGGAAATGTTGAGCCGTTTCCAAAGGGTCTGGAACTGAGGCGCCAGCTTGTCGCAATGGGCTTGCGGGTCAATGCCGGCTTTGGCCGCAGCCTGCTGAACCTTTTGCCCATGCTCATCGAGCCCGGTGAGAAAGAAGACGTCGCGTCCTCTCAGGCGCCAGTAGCGAGCGAGGACATCGGCAGCCACGGTCGTATAGGCATGTCCGATGTGCGGCACATCGTTCACGTAATAGATCGGTGTCGTGATGTAGAAGCTGTTGGGGGTACTCATGTGGCGAGATAAAAGATATCAGGTAATAAACGGCGAAAGCTAGACTGGCAGCGGGAGGGATGACAGACCTACTGCATCGCGCAGGCGGAGCAAAATCATTTCCAGCGCCATGTGAAGATTGAGGTGCCGCGTGGCGCGTTGCTCGGTCATTTCAATCTCACGGAGCAGGTTCAACAGCGCATCGGTGTTAGCCTGTTGCGCATAGGTTTCGAGCGTTGCGAGGTCATCAAGGTTGAGTATCTGGTCGCGGTCTCCTTCGACTTGAATCAAGACGAGGTCGCGAATCCAACGAGCCAGCCAGGCGAGCATGTCTTGTGCGCGATCGGCCTTCGCAATCGTTTCCGCAGAGGAGAGGATGGA
>JANOJM010000199.1:0-1815 GCA_031418735.1 Nitrospiraceae bacterium
GGGTAAGGGGGTAGAGGTGAAGCGTAAGGGGGTAGGGGTTAGGGGTAAGGGGAGTGCGGTGGCGCACTTCTTCTTTCTCGTTGCCTGTGTCATCGGTTTCTCTCACTCCGTCGTGTTAGCTCAGACGCTCCTCGCGCCGCCGCAAGATGTTCGTGTGTTCGATACCCCAAGCGATGGGGGCGGTAGCCTGACGGTGCTCTGGTCACCGGCTTCCGACGATAGCGCCGCAACCAAATATCAGGTCTTGCTCAGCGAGGGAACCACGGCGCCGGATCCGGCTACGATGAAAGTCGTGGCGGAGTTTCCTTCGAACCAACGCTATGTCCGTGAATCCAAGTGGCCCTGGTGGACAAGGCCGACGACAGGAGACCAGCATCAGTTCACGCTGAAGAACGGGCGGGGGATTGAGCTTAAAAACGAGACGATCTATTCCGTGACTGTGGCGAGGGTCTCGGGCGACGATCGAGCAGTGGCGGCACCGGTTCAGGCCATGCCGCAACCGAACTGGATCAATTGGAATCAGATGAATAATCTCCTGTTGGCGCTCCTGTTCGGCGGCATCGTGTTCTACGCCATCAGTACAGCCAGAAAACGGGAAATCTTCCTCCGGCGCATTCCCGGCCTCGATGCGGTGGATGAGGCCATCGGCCGCGCGACGGAGTTGGGCAAGCCGATCCTCTATCTTACCGGCGCCCACGACATGAGCGATCCCTCGACTATTGCCGCGGCGGTCATTCTCGGGCGCGTGGCCAAACGCACGGCCGCCTATGGAACCGACCTGCTCGTGCCGCACCGCGATCCGATTACCATGGCCGTCTGCCAGGAAATTACGAAGCAGGCCTATTTGGAAGCAGGCAAGCCGGACCTCTACAAGGACGATTCGAATTTTTTCATCACGTCGGATCAATTCAGCTATACCGCGGCGGTGGATGGGATTATGCTGCGCAAAAAACCGGCAGCGAACTTTTTTATGGGGTCGTACTTTGCCGAAGCGCTGTTGCTGACTGAGACCGGCGCGAGTACCGGCGCGATCCAAATTGCGGGGACTGACTCCGATCACCAGCTCCCGTTTTTCGTGACGACGTGCGACTACACCTTGATCGGCGAGGAGTTGTACGCTGCCAGCGCCTATCTCTCTAAAGAACCGGTTCAGGTCGGCACATTGCGTGGACAGGACATCGGCAAGGCCCTCATCCTTTGCGTGCTCGGCATCGGGACCGTACTGGCCACCCTCGGGGTGATATTCGATGCGCAGTGGCCGAAATTATTTCTGGATCTGTTCAGAGACGTAAAATGATCTTTCTTCGACGACAGGTTCCGCTCCTGATTACGCTCATCACCGGACTGGTGTTCGCAGCGCAATACTATGTACCGCACCCGGCTTCGGAGCAGATGCTCACTTCCGTCACGAAGTGGCTCCAGATCATCGGCGGCTTCGCGCTAGTGCTGGGCGTCAGCAGCCTGTTCCATGTCCATGCCGTCAAGATCCGGCGCAAAGAAGCGGGATGGGGCTATAGCTTCGTTCTCTATGTCAGCATGTTGGGAACCATTGCGGTCGGCTTCTGGTCGAACGGCAAGGAAGCAATCGACGGGACCATGACGGCCTTCGGATGGATCTATAACTTCATGATGGTCCCGCTCCAGGGGACCATGTTCGCCATCCTCGCGTTCTTCATCGCCTCGGCAGCCTATCGGTCGTTCCGCGCGCGGAGCCGCGAGGCGGCGGTGCTGCTCATTGCGGCGGTGATCGTCATGATGGGCCGCGTCCCGCTGGGAGAATATCTGATTCCAATCAGCGGCGACCTGTCTCAGTGG
>JANOJM010000200.1:0-4501 GCA_031418735.1 Nitrospiraceae bacterium
GTCCTGGATCTGGTATCGAAATCGACGAGGACAACCTGTTGCCAGCTTCCCAGCAACATCACCCCGTCCAGGAACGGAATGGTCACCGACGGCCCTTGCAGCTGACCCCGCAGGTGGCTATGGCCATTGTCCTCACCGGCATTCCTCGTATTATGCTGCCAGGCAGGATCAGACGGCACAGCCCGGTCCCAAAATGTTATGGTGTCGGCCCTGATACCAGGCTCATCTTCGATGATCATGACTGATGCGGTCGTGTGCTTCACGAACACCGTGACGATCCCAGCCGACAGCCCGGCGCCTGCCAGGGCATCGGCCACAGCCTTCGTCATATTTTCGATCTGCGTGTTCCCCTGCATCGTCAAACGCAACGACACTGTTTTAACCGCCATCTTATGACTCCATCGCTCGGAGCGCTCGTCGCTCTCCCCGGGTAAAAGCACAGCCCCGAGCCTCCTCCAGAATTGCATCGAATTCGCCTTGCGCCGTCAACCGGCGCAAGGCTCCCATCACTGCGCCACTCAAAATACCCTCCTGCTGCAATGTCTCCAAATAGGCAAAGGCATCAATCAGCGTTTCCTTCTTTCGTACATAGTAGTCCCGTCCACGACGCTGATTGCTATAGGCTTCAAACTGCTCGCAGGCGACAAGAATCTCCGCCAACTGCCTGATCCAAGGCTTAGCCGACGTCAGCTTCTCCGGATAGTAATAATAGAGCATCACCTGTTGCATCCAAGGAACCCAGGTCACCCCCATCTTCTTGATCGTTGGTCGAACCGTACGCAGCCGACGGGCAAGCCGGCGCGAATAACCCAGCCGCATCTCAACCTGTTCCTTCGCCCATGGGGTCATCGCAATGCCATCAGCCTCTAGCTTGTTGCGGTAGAGTTGGAGAAAGGCTTCGGTTTCTCGCCCGTAGGCCGTCTCCGGATGTACGGCTCTCCATTCACGCGGTCTGGTCGGAATGCCTTGCGCTTTAGCCCAAGACCAAATCTTCCCGAAGAGCCGGCGGTCGAGCCCGGCGCGGCCCAAGTCATGTAACAGGCACGCAATCTGATACTGGCAGACCCGCTCGGCGCCATGGCCCAGCGCCGCAGCCACTGCGGCGCACATACGCGCAGTCCGCACCGCATGAGGCCGGTCATACCCCCGAATGATGCGGCCAGGGTGACCTGGGTGCGGGTAATCGTAGAGACGCATCAACCGGGACAGGAGCGTACGGGAAACCAGGAGCGGAGCATGTGTGAGAGCAGATCGTGTCATGAGTTGGAATGCACGCGCGAATGGGTTACGGCTACACCCGCGAAGAGAATATCGTTCGATGAAACGAGGTGTCAAGGCAAGTCCCTGGCCGGCACTCGATGAAAATATCGATCTCTGCTATTCTCAGGCCGAAGGAACAAGGAAGGCTGAGGCCGAGGTCACGGTTTAGCGAAGATCTAAGGAGTGGCTCAAAGCCAACCAGCGATGACAGATCCCACGTGCAAGGCCTGCCAGGGCAGCTGGCCGAGAGAAGACCATTTCATCGCGGATTTGAGCCTCTCCAAGGCCTATTTGCATGACGATCAATTCTTCCCAGGCTGGACCGTCGTCGTCTTCAAGCGCCACGCGACAGAACTGTTTCATCTGGCTCCCACGGAACGGATTCTGCTGATGGAGGATGTCAGCCGCATCGCCAAAATCCTCGCCCAGGTCTATGAGGCCAAGAAGGTCAATTACGAACTCCTCGGCAACCAGCTCCCCCACATCCACTGGCATGTTATTCCACGACTGGCCACAGACCCGGCCCCTCTTGAACCAGTCTGGCGAGTGCAACATGAGCCCCTACTCCGTTCAGGATCTGAAATCCAGGGCGCGATCCAGCTACTGCAGCAGGCGATTCAGTCCGCCCATTGAATTTCGAGCCGGCCTGGCCCTCAACGAATTTCGCCAGGCACCTCATAAATTGAGTGCTATAATGCGTTCCGTCGTAGAGAATAAACTCGGAGGATCATAGGTTTTGATGCGTCGTCGATTGTTGCTTCTGGCCCTCTTGTTTGCACCCTTCACCACACTGACACTCGCCCATTCATCGTTCGCGCAGACGTCTGGGAACCAGCCGCCCTCAGTGATCGAGTCCCCTCCGCCGTCTTCTGAACCAGCGCCTGCTCCAGTGCCGCCAGGTGAACAGGCCTCCCCCGAACTCTTACCGCGCGAGTCCCCGCCGCCGACTGCCGAAACTTCGCCGACTCCAGCACCTACAGAGGAACAGACGCTCCCCGATCCCTTGCCGCTCAAGCCAGTAGACGCAGTGACGGAACTGGGCGAGTTGCGCAATGCAGTCCTGGCGTCGCCGGACAGTGCTGACGACCGGCTGAAGCTGGCCCAAGGGCTCTATCGCGTGGGCGATCTCGATGCCGCCATCGAGGAATGCCGCGCGGCGCTCAAGCTCAAACCGAACAACGCCAGAGCCTATCTGCAACTCGGTATCACACTGATGGCCAAACAAGATGGGCATGAGGCAGCCCTAGCCTTGATGGAAGCCATCATGCTCGATCCTGAACTCACACAGGCGCATTACAGCCTGGGCAGCATCCAGTATTCGCTGGGCAATCTCTCCACCGCGATCCAATCCTATCGCCGTGCATTGGAACTGCAACCGAGCTTTCTCGACGCCCGCTATCGACTTGCGCTGGCCTTGAAACTGACGAATCGGCATCAGGAAGCGGCGCAGCTTATGGAAAATGCGGCGGCAGGCGGGATTCCGCAAGCGCAGTACTTCATGGGAAACGCCTATCGTCATGGGCAAGGCGTTGAAAAAAATCTGACGTTGGCAATCCGCTGGTGGACCAAGGCCGTCGCGTTCGGCCAACAGCGCGCTGCGGAATCTCTTTCGCAGCTTCGCCGCCAAGCGCTATCTTCCGACCAGTCTGAACGCCGTCGAAAAGATGCCATTGAGGGCTTCAGGCAGTATCGCGACGAACTCTGGGCTGACTACCCGGATACAGCAAGGACGAACCCGAACGATTCATTGGGCATCGCCCTGCTCAAAGACAGCCAAGCCTCCAATGGAGTCACGGCTCTGTTTGCTGAAGCCTATGCGCTTGGCGAGTCTGCGCACGACGAGCTGGCGCGCCTGTATGAAACCGGCCTCGATACCCGCCTCGCTCAATTTGATAAGCGTATCCTGACCTGTTTTTCCACCACTGCGGCCGATGGTTTTATTCCGGCAAAGAAAACCCTGGCACGCATCTATGGCAACGGCCTCGGTGTCACGCCGGATTTGCAGAAAGCCAAGGCGATACTGAAGGGGCTGCCCAAGCAGGAGATGCAAGAGATCCTGGACGAGATTGCAGGGCGCTAGAGCCGACGAAGAAGCCTTCCTCGACTGCACAACCTCATGACCGGCCCCGCACTCATCTTACGCTCACCCACACGTTGGGTCGGCGGATGCAGGGTCAAACGTGTCTTCGCGGACATCCAAGATAATTTCATAGGGAGCTATGGGTGAGAAATTCGCTCGCAAGGCAATGCGCTTCCCGACCACATTGGCCTGAGCGCTCTGCTCAATCAGCGTCGCGAGACGGAGAAGATCCACCAATGGACCACCGATCCACTCTTCAGTGATTTCCGGTTGATGCGAGGTGCCGACTTCGAGATCCATGGCCGGTCCGAATTGCGTGTACTCCGACAGCCGATCGTGTGCCGGATTGGAAGCGTACTTGCGTATCTCAGCTGCGAACCTCCTCAAGCCCTTCACCGACCCGACAATACGCCACTCTTTCGCAGCAGCATCTCGACCGCAGAAAAATCCCAACTCGCGCCAAGCCCGGCGCGTCGTTTCATTCGACATGACGTTACTCCTACCCTCTAGCCCACATTATTCATGAACACTTCTGCTGCAATCGTGGATCGCCGCTGTGACAAGCCTGGAGCTGGACAAGCGCAAAAGGTTCATGAGTATGTGGGCTACCAATGAAGAGATTACGCTGCGGTGCGCTTGCGTACTGCCCGATTCGAGCGCGTGGATGGACGTCGAGTAGATTGTGCAACCCTCAGAAAGGAACGCAGCACGTCGTTTACGACAGCGGAGTCGCGGAACGCTTTGGCAACATCAGGATCAAGAACAACGACATTCGCCCCCTCTTTCAATAACCGCTGGTAGTACTTCCCCCGTATTCCCTTAGAATAGTCAAAGTGATACTCGGGACGCAGGTCATCCTTGAGCTGTTCATTTTTTCGTTTCATGGCGTCTCCTCTGATTATTCACAACCGCACTGGTCAAGACGCGACTTCCAAGATTTTCGACTGCGCCCACGGTTTTATTTTCGCGAGCTTGGCACCTAGCATGCGTTCCGCCACTTCTGTGTCATAGGCCGCTTGCGCCCGAAGCCAGTAGCCATTCGAAAGACCAAAAAACCGGCACAGCCGCAAGTCGGTATCAGCGGTAATGGCTCGTTTGCCCGCCACAATATCGCCGATGCGCTGCGCAGGCACACCGATCTCCTTCGCCAATCGATACTGG
>JANOJM010000201.1:0-1695 GCA_031418735.1 Nitrospiraceae bacterium
AGCGTAAACTTCTCATAGATCGGGTCGGCGAGTTCGTGGAACTCTTTATAATAGGTGGGGTCGCCTTCCCGTTCCGTCTTTTCGACGAACGAGTCAATGACCTCTTGCAGCAAGGCAGGCTGAAAACGAATTTCCATACGAGTCCTCGACCGTCCAATCCATCTACGCCAGCAGACCTAAGGTGAGGGGCGCAAACTGACTCCCATAGCCAACTTGACTTGATGCCGGAGCTTCTCTTACGATCACCTCAATCTGGCACAAATTATACTGGCGCGAATCGACAGTTTGCAATCAAGCCTGACGCCGTGAGACGTGACTCGTTAAACGTGAAAGGTTTCGGAGGAAGAACATTCAGCAGTCCTATGTTTCACGTGTTACCTTTTACGGTTTCTGCTAGTCATAAGGATTATTGAGTATGCCAGACCAGACGGCTTCCCAACTTGCCCCCAGTCCCTCGCCACTCATACCAACATCGTCGGGAATTGGCGCCGCACCAGTCGATTTCCTTGAATATTGGACGGCAGGGGCACGGGAACTGACCACGTATCGCGGCCATTCCCATGGCGTCTGGTCGGTCGCCTTCGCACCGAACGGGTTGACCCTCGCGAGCGGAGGAGCCGACCGCCTCGTCCGCCTGTGGGACATTGAAACCGGGCGCCTTCTGCGTTCACTCAGAGGACATACGGCGGACATCCGATCTGTGCTCTTCACGCCGGATGGCCAAACCTTGGCCACGGCCAGCGAAGACCGCACCATCCGGCTGTGGAATCCGACCACCGGCGAGTCGAAGAAACTCCTCTTCACGCGCTATGACCATAACGTCGTGAGCCTCTCTCTCTCGCCAGACGGCCTCATGTTGGCGCGCGGCAGTCACAACAAAGACATCAAGATCTGGGAAGTCGCAACCGGCACCGAGCTCATGACCCTCCTCGGCAAGGACCAGTACGACCACCACTGGTCGGTCTGCGTCGCCTTTTCACCGGATGGGATGCACCTCGCAACCGGAATGGATATCGGCAAGATCAAGCTCTGGGAAGTGTTACCCAGCGGAGAGGAAAAAATCCTGCATAACGGACACTGGAAGGAGCCCGAGGAAGATACCAGTGAAACGAGGGGATACTTCGTCGACGATGACGGTGGATTTCAGAAGGTGATGGACTATTGGATCGGCGCAATGGCCTTTACCCCCAATGCCAAGCTCTTGATCACCGGGAGCCGTGACCAGACGATCAAGTTGTTCGACATGCCTCATATGACAGAACAACGAACGCTGAAGGGCCACACCGCCTGGGTGCGCTCGCTCGCCGTCACAGCGGACAGCAAGGTGCTCATCAGCGCCGGCGACGACGCCACGATCAAATTTTGGGACCTCTCGAACGGCCGCTGTTTCAGAACGATCAAGGCCCATAGCGCAGCCGTTCGCGGCATTACCCTCTCACCCGACGGGATGAAACTGGCCAGCGCCTCGTGGGATCGGACCGTGAAGTTGTGGGAAGGTGGCGCGGAACCAGCAGAATAATTCGGAAAATCGGCGCCTGTCGGAATGCCTCGCTCCGCATCTCCCGAAACCACCCTTCCGGACTGTCCCGAGTGGAAACCTTCTGGAATTCTCTCCGCCACGGTCTTGTCAGACCGTGAAGCGTCGGTCAGTTCCAGCTTTCCTTCTCGGCACAGTCTCGTTGGGTCCCGGTTTCT
>JANOJM010000202.1:0-4511 GCA_031418735.1 Nitrospiraceae bacterium
ACGAAACAAATCAGACAAGCCGTCGCGCCTGAGTCAATGTTGTGTGGATGGGCGAAGTGGTCCTGTAAGTGAAAGGGCGGAGCTGCGTCCGGGGATGGTTCATTTGGTTGAGGAGGTTTGTTTAGTTTGTCTGGTTGGAAGGATCGGCCAACCAAATAAACCAGATGAACAAAACAAACCAAACGAACCAGTTTAGTTATGAAGTTAACTCGTTTTGAGGATCTCGATTGCTGGAAAGAAGCTCGACAGCTGACGCGACAAGTTTACGAAGCCATCGAACAGAACTCTGCATGGAAAAGAGATGCGCGCCTCTGTAGCCAGATTCAGAGCGCTGCGGGTTCGGTGATGGCCAATATTGCTGAAGGGTTTGTGCGTCGATCGAGCAAAGAGTTCGTGCAATTTCTGTTCATTGCCATGTCGTCATCTGCCGAAGTTCGAAGCCATCTGTATATCGCGGTGGACCAAGGATACTTATCCAAAGACGCATTTGAGTCGATTTACGCGCAGGCCGACAAAGTGGGGCGAATCATCTCTGGCCTCATCAAATACCTGCGAACCAAACAAACCAAATGAACCAAACAAACCAAACCAACGATCTTCGTTGGTATGCATTACGGACAAAATCGCGGCATGAAAAGATTGTGCGCGACCAGCTGGCAAATCAGGGTCTTGAACCGTTATTGCCTACGGTCAAGCGACTGAGTCAATGGAAGGATCGGAAGAAGGAAGTTGAGGTTCCGCTTTTTTCAGGCTATTGCTTCGTCCGCTTTACAGTGGAGCAAAAGTTGCCGGTGCTGAAGACGATCGGTGTAGTCGATATCGTTGGGGCCGGCCATTGCCCGGAGCCGATCGCGGACGAGGAGATTGAGGCGATCAAGATTCTGATGATGAGCGTGCTGCCCTATGATTCCCATCCGTATCTGCACGAAGGTATGGCCGTCGAGGTGATTCGAGGGCCGCTCAAAGGCGTGCGAGGAATTCTCTTGCGCAAAGAAAAGCGCCATCGCCTCGTGTTGGGCGTTCGTCTCATTCAGCAAGCCGCAGCGGTGGAGATCGATGTGAACGACGTGGCGCCGGTGTGAGGAGAACAAGGTTCGGTGGCGCAACCGCCGCGTATCGCTCATGTCAATTGTGGTGTGGGATTGACATTCTGTCCCTCAAAATGTACAGTGATTGGGACAATATGGGGGGAGAGTATGCTGAAAGATATTCCCATTACCGAAGCCCGTCACGAACTCACTTCCCTGCCGGAGCGACTCGCCAAAGAACCTGGAGCTGTGGCCGTCACACGGCGAGGAAAGCCGGTCCTGGCCGTCATGCCTTGGGAGTTGTACCAATCCATTGCTGAGACTCTGGAAATCATGGGGGACGAAGACCTCATGGCCGCTCTGCGCAAAAGCGTCAAGGAAGCAGAAGCGGGGAAGGTCATTCCCTGGGAACGGGTCAAGAAAGATCTTGGCCTGTGAGATGGCAAGTTGGTTTGACTCCCAATGCGCGGGTCATGTTGGAAGCGATTCAGGATCGTCGCATCCGAGAAAAAATTCGAGACCGAATTGATGGCCTTGCTGAAGAGCCGGAGAAACAAGGCAAACCTTTAACAGGGGAGCTGACCGGATCTCGAAGCCTCCGCGCCGTGGGGCAACGTTACCGGATCATTTACCGGATTGAAGAAGGCAAGGTTCTTGTTCTCGTGATGGCTGTGGGAATCCGGAAGGAAGGGAGCGGAAAGGATATCTATGCGCTGGCACGAAAGCTTCTACGTCTTCGCCTCTTGTAACCTCGTCCACAACAGCCATATCTGACTGCATACCTGCAGCGGTTTTACCGGCCATGCTAAAGAAGTAGGGTAAAAATTCTACCGCAGATGAAATGCGTCTTGGATATCAACGCTCAGATTTCAAGAAGCGTGAACGCGGTACCACGTTCAACCCGGACGCGCGCGATCGCCGTACGCGCCGGTTCACTCTGACGTGAAACCTCGAACGTTCCGCAATTCCTGAACCTCAAACCTCGAACTATTTGTATACAAGCCTGCATCACCGGCCAGACCGGCTCATATCTTGAGGCGCGCCGCCAGACCATATTGAGTCGATACATTGCCTGTCGCATCCCCGTCGTATTGGAGCAGGGATCGTAGAATCATCAGGTCAACGTTCCGAACACTTCAGCCTGAACCCCTTCAGCCTATCTACCTGAGTCGTAATGAAGAAAAACCAGACGCACCAATAGACGAAATAGACCAGACTGACCGAACAGACCATATGAACCAACCCAGACCGGACAAAGATGTGTTTGCCAAAGGTTTAGGGCTCTAAGGAGGTTTCCTTCTCTGGTGACATTGGGGAAAGAGAATGTTACCCTTTGCGCAGGTTTTCAGTGATTCGGATTTGCAGGCCTTGATCGAGAACAGCAGTCGTATATTTGAAAGGCATACCGATGAGCATACTTCAAGAAGCTGAAAAATTACTCAGCACCATGACCCGTGGGGAGAAGGCGCAATTGCTTCAATGGGTGGCGCGTGAAATTGGAGAAGGCTACCCGGGCATAGACAATCTCGAAGGCGTGTGCGGAGGCGATCCGTGTCTTGCGAGGACAAGAATCCCCGTCTGGGTATTGGAACAAGCCAGGCGAATGGGTATGAGCGAGGGGGACATCTTGAAAAGCTACCCCACCTTGCGCGCCGAAGATCTTGCGAACGCATGGGCCTACGTTCGTGCGCACAAAGAAGAGATCGAGCAACAGATACGAGAGAATGAGGCTGCCTAGAGTCGATGGTACGACTGTTTGCAGACGAAAATTTTCCATTGCCGGCTGTTGAGGCCTTACGCAAACTAGGCCACAATGTGCTCACCATCCACGAAGCAGGAAAAGCACAGCAATCGACTCCCGATGACGTCGTACTCAAGCTGGCTTCAGCAGAGGGGCGGGCCATCCTGACCCTTAATCGCAAGCATTTTGTGCAACTGCATGCCAAGCAGCCATCGCATGCAGGAATCGTTGTCTGTACGTTTGACCCTGATTTCGAAGGGCAAGCGCGCCGAATTCATGACGCGCTAAAATCGTCTCCGCAACTCACTGATCAATTAGTTCGTGTGAATCGCCCAGCCACTTAGCGGAACTCTGGGACGTCAAGAATTCGACATCCGGTTATGTCCTCGCTGACTCACCTCAACTTCCCAAATGTGACTCCGACACCGATTGTCTCAAACAATCTTCACACTTCAGGCTGAAGGCCGATGGTCAAAGTTCCGAACACTTCAGCCTGAACCCCTTCAGCCTATCAACCTGAGTCGTTATGAAGAAAACCAGACAGACCAAACGCACCAAACAAACCAGTGTAGGGAGCGATGAACACATGAAAGTCGTCATTCTGGCGGGCGGGTTGGGAACGCGACTTCGCGAAGAGACGGATTATCGGCCGAAGCCGATGGTGGAGATCGGTGGCAAGCCCGTGCTCTGGCACATCATGAAGATCTATTCATCGCACGGCCTCAACGACTTTATCATCTGCCTCGGATACAAGGGCTATATGATCAAAGAGTACTTTGCAAATTATTTTCTCCACATGTCAGACGTGACATTCGATATGGCCAAGAACAAGATGGAGGTCCACGAAAACAGCGCCGAGCCTTGGAAGGTCACGCTGGTTGATACAGGCGAAGACACCATGACCGGAGGACGGCTCAAGCGGGTGTCTCGCTATCTTGACCAGGAAGATTTTTGCTTTACCTATGGCGACGGCTTGAGCAATATCGATATAGGGCAACTGGTCAAGTTTCACAAGGAGCAGAGAACTTTGGCGACTCTGACGGCAATACAACCTCCTGGCCGATTTGGAGCGCTCAACATGAAGGATCAGAAGATCGCAAGTTTTCAGGAGAAGCCGCAGGGAGATGGTAGTTGGATAAACGGAGGGTTTTTTGTTCTGTCGCCAAAAGCGATTGATTACATCGACAATGACATGACCATTTGGGAACGAGGCCCCTTGGAGCGTTTGGCGAAGGAGGGCAATCTTTCGGCCTTCACGCACCGGGGATTCTGGCAGCCCATGGATACTTTGCGCGATAAGACATATCTGGAAGAGTTATGGGGGAAGGGGAAGGCCCCTTGGAAGACGTGGGAATAAAGCCGGCATTCTGGAAGGGTAAGCGCGTCCTCATTACGGGCCATACGGGCTTTAAGGGCGCATGGCTGTCTCTGTGGCTACAAGACCTTGGCGCTTCGCCGGTCGGGTACGCGCTGGACCCACCGACAAAACCGAATCTGTTTGAAACGGCCGATGTCGCTCGCGGAATGGTGTCGATCAAGGGGGATGTGCGCGATCTCGAAGCAGTTCGTCGTGCAATCGATCAGCATCAGCCTGAAATAGTCATTCACATGGCGGCACAGTCCCTGGTCCGTCAGTCGTATGAACAACCGGTTGAAACCATTGCGACGAATGTGCTCGGCACGGTGAATGTGTTGGAAGCCCTACGAGGGCAGCGAGCAGCGCGAGTCATCATCAATGTGAC
>JANOJM010000203.1:0-3869 GCA_031418735.1 Nitrospiraceae bacterium
GCCTGGCGCAGAGGAGAGCAGAGAGTCATCGGTGCCGACGGGGCTCCTCTCAGATATTGAAGTCCGTGAGCTCAACGAGGAACTAGCGACCCGGTACGGATTGAAGGGCGTCGAGCGCGGTGTGGTGGTGGTCCGGGTTAAGTCCGGAAGTACGGCGGAGGAAATGGGTGTGCGTGAAGGGGATATTATCCTCGAAGTCAATCGGAAGGCGGTGAGCTCGCTCAAGTCTTATGAACAAGCCGCTTCCAGCCTTGCCAAGGATCAAGCGGTCCTCTTGCTGCTCAAACGGAAGGGCCAGGCGATTTATCTCACGCTGCGGCCCTAACTGGTTGTGGAAGAATAAGCTGGTTTGTTTGGTTGATTTGGTTCATTTGGTTAGTTTCGTTCACCCAAATAAACAAGACAAACTAAACAAACCAAATAAACAAGTGAGGAGGCTCCTTTGGTGGTGGCGCTCGTGCCTGCTGCAGGCCGTGGGCTTCGGATGGGCGGCTCCGTTCCCAAGCAATTTCTATCGTTGGGTGGCGAGCCGCTCATCATTCAGTCGCTGCGAACGTTGCAAGCCGCTCCCGTGGTCGACCGGATCATTCTTGCCGTTCCATCTGCAGATATCGAATATTGCGAGAAGGAGATCGTCTCGCAATATCGCTTCACCAAAGTGATAAAGGTGGTGGCAGGCGGCGCTGAGCGCCAGGATTCGGTACGGCATGCGCTTGCTCAGGTCTCATCAGACACAGAGATCGTGCTCATCCACGATGCCGTTCGACCTTTTCTGACGATCCGGATGATCACGGAGGTTGTAGCTGCGGCGCGGAAGGAGGGAGCGGCAATTATTGCGCTTCCCATGCGGGATACTGTGAAGCAGGTACGGGCGGGCGGGATAATTGAGCGAACGGTCGATCGCACTCCCCTGTGGCTTGCCCAAACTCCGCAGGCTTTTCGTCGGGACTGGATTGAGACTGCCCACGGGAAAGCGCATGCCGAAGGGATACGGGCTACCGATGACGCCTTTCTGATGGAGTGGCTAGGGCATCCAGTGGTGGTGGTTGAGGGAAGCGGGGAAAATATCAAAGTGACAAGGCCTGAAGACCTGGTGATCGGCGAGGCGATCTTGGCTTCGCGAATCACGGAGAGTGGGACGCGCAAGACGGACGACGGTTCGAGGTTCGAAGTTCGAGGTTTTCAGAACTTCGAACCCTGAACTTCAAACTTCTCGGCTTGCCAGTCCCGACTGTCTCGCGGCAAAGATTGCGTGGGCGAATCATGAGGAGAGCCTATGATGATGCGAGTGGGCTGCGGCTACGACATCCATCCGTTGGGGCCAGGACGAAAGCTGATTCTCGGCGGGATCGAAGTGCCCCACAACAAGGGTTTGTTGGGACATTCCGACTCCGATGCCTTGGTCCATGCCCTCTGCGATGCACTGCTTGGAGCGATGGGTGAAGGTGATCTGGGACGGCACTTTCCCAGCTCTGATCAGCGGTTCAAAGACATCTCGAGTCTGAAGCTATTGGAGGATGTTGTCGGAAAGATGCGAGGGAAGGGGTATCGGATTGTGAACGTCGACACAGTCATTATCGCGCAGGCGCCCCGGCTCAGTTCGTACTTAGCAGCCATGCAAAAGCAGATGGCTCACGTGCTCGGGGTCGATTCCGACCTTGTGAACGTGAAGGTAAAGAGCGGAGAAGGAATCGGCATGATCGGCAGGGAGGAAGGGATTGCCGCCCAGGCGATATGTTTGATTGAGCGGGGTAACGACGAAGGTAAGTAGGCTGAAGGGGTTCAGGCTGAAGTGCTTGGAGCTCCGGCCTTCAGCCTAAAATCCTTCAGCCTGAACCTCTATGACGTTATGACATGACGACATTCTAGCGCTATGTTTAAGGCTATTAAATCAGACTTACAGGCCGTTTTCGACCGAGACCCAGCTGCGACCAGCTGGCTTGAAGTCGTGCTGACCTATGCTGGTTTTCATGCGCTACTGGCCTACCGTATTTCCCACTGGTTGAAGTCCTACAACGTGCCATTCGTTCCTCGGGCTATTTCTCAGCTTGCTCGCTGGTTCACGGGGATCGAAATCCATCCCTCGGCGAAGATCGGCACCGGGTTCTTTATTGATCATGGGATGGGTGTGGTCATTGGTGAAACGGCAGAGATCGGAGATTTCGTGACTCTTTTCCAGGGGGTGACGCTTGGAGGGACAGGGAAGGAACGAGGAAAGCGCCACCCGACGCTCGGCAATCACGTGGTCGTTGGAGCCGGCGCCAAGATTCTTGGCGGGATTACAGTCGGCGACAATGTGAAGATCGGCGCCAATTCGGTTGTGCTCAAGAATGTCACCGCCAATTCCACCGTCATTGGCGTGCCGGCCCGTGTCATTAAAACTCAAGGAGAACGGCTGCCTGACGCCACCATGGACCACAGCAACCTGCCGGACCCAGTCAGTGACCGGCTCTTGGCGCTTGAGCAGGAGCTGATCGAACTGCGCAAGAAACTCGAAAATCAAGAGCCCCCAAGATTGTTCTAGCAGACTGGTTCATCTGGTCTGTTCGGTCTATCTGGTCTATCCGGTCTGTCTGGTTCATCTGGTTAGTTTCGTTCAACCAAACATACGAGATAGACCAGGAAAACCAAATAAACAAGAGAAACCAGTCTGGTTTCGCGCTGTATGCGCCATTGCGCGGGTTGTTTGGTGTGAGTGCGAAATGCGCCCTGCGACCAGAAAGGGCCGCAGGGCGAGCGTGTTAGCTCGATAAGCAGGTGCTCATAAATGTCTTGCGGTCGTCGCCTGTGAGTTTTTTCACGCCTGCTTCTTTATTACAGGATTTCATCTTGTTCTGCTGAGTGCTCTGCTGAGCTCCACCCGCCGCTTTCATCGGTTTCGCGGAGAGGCATTCCTTCATAAACGCCCTCCGCTCATCACCTTTCCCTTCACCCAACCCTTTGGCAGTGGCTTCTGCGTTGCACGTCTTCATTTTGTTTTGCTGTGCCGGCGCCGCCATGGCCAACGGCGTGAGGCACAGCCCGGACACAAAGAGGAATACCACCACGATGCCGGCTGTCTTTATCATATGCATCTCCTTTGGTGAGAGTGGGGGGTAGATGGACGCGCGCAGCATAGCAAATTTACCGATCTGTGTCTCGATAAATTTTAGGAATACTCATAAACCAACCATTTTCTGGAGGCTTCGCTGTGGTCGCAGATGATTGACTCACGCGAGACGAGTGAGACTGGCGGGACGCGAAGGTTGATCTGGTTCATCTAGTCTATCCGGTCTGTCTCGTGTGTTTGGTTGAACGAAACTAATCCGATGAACCGGACAGACCGAACAGACCAGATGAACCGGCCTTGTCTGCGCTTCGTTATTCGTAGTCCACGCGTATGAGACAGAGTCCATGAGGAGGGGCGGTCTGGCCTGCCGCAGACCGATTCCGAGATTTCAGGACTGCTGTGAGACTGTCGGGAGTCCGTTTGCCCAGCCCCACTTCGATCAGCGTTCCGACCATCGCTCGCACCATGTGTTTCAGAAACCGGTCGGCGTAGGCTTCGATGAAAATCTGGTCGTCGTCGCGGATGATGGCGAGTCGTTGCAGATGGCAGATGGGATTTTCGTTGTCCGTGAGACTTCCTTCGAAGGAGGAAAAGTCCTGTGATCCGATCAGCGTCGCTGCTGCCTGTTGCATGGCAGCCTCATCCAACGGGTGGTAGATGTGCCAGACAAATGAACGATCGATAGTGGGACGGGCTGGGCGATGCAGGATTCGATAGGTGTAGAGTTTGCCTCGTGCATCGTGTTGGGCATGAAAGCGGTCGTCCATGATGGCAGAGGAATGAACGGCAATGTCTTTCGGCAGTACGGCATTGAGCGCCC
>JANOJM010000204.1:0-6119 GCA_031418735.1 Nitrospiraceae bacterium
CGAAGGAAGCGGGCCGGTGTATCGGTCGCGGTTTACCGCACTGTTTGCCTATGAAAAATTTGATCCCACCGCATCGTCGTCTGTTTTTGTCGTGAATCTTCAGGACGGAACTGAGGCGAGAATCGTCGCCGACTTCTCCAAAGTAAAATAAACGCATATCTCGCGCTTATGAACCCCGCTCACTCACGTGCGGCTTGTGGCTTTGCGCCCACTGGAGCTGAAACTGCTCATACGACATGGACATCTTCTGTTGCATCGCTGTTTCAAGAGATTGTCCGGTCATGAGCATTTTCATCAGTTGACGAACAGTAGACAGGCTATACCGATCGATGAGGTGCTGAGTGGCAACGTTTGCCGAGAGGTAAGCGGTCGATACTGACGTTGCAGGAAGCTGAGCCCACGATCCGTGAAGCGAGGCCAGTGGAATGAGGGGAAGGCTCTTTTGTCGGGACTCTTCCATATCAGGCCAAGGGTCTTCCGTGAGATGGATAGCCAGACCTTCCACGAGCCATCTAGGAGGAGGTGCGCTTCCATTCTTGGCCTGTGCATGAAAGAGCGCATGGACGAACTGATGACGGGCCACGCGGCTGAATAATGCGAGATCATCGAGCGCGCCTTGAGTGGGGAGGTTGATCGAACCAGAAGCGTGATCGAACAATGTATCGGCCCAATCGGGAACTCCCGCCGGACCGGAAAATTTCTGACCTGTGTGGAGGACAACCTTGATAGGTCCGGCAGGCACCTGTCCGAACTTCGGGGGAATCTCCTCATAGGCATATTCGAGCATCGCGCGGATGCGCAGCCACGTTGCTTGATCCTCAGGCCCATCGAATTGAACGACGAAATGAGCGGTGTCGAGCGGAGCAATTTGCCTCGTCGGCTGTTCTGCTTGAGTAGCGGTAGAAGGGGCCGGTGGATGGGCGGATGGCATTGAGGACGCAGGTGTAAGGCCTTGACGAGGCTCCGGAATCGGTCTGGTGGCGATGTCTGCAGATAGGGTTGAGGGGGCGAGAGCTACTGTTTGAGGCTGTATAGGGTTCCCCATGTCCGTCTTCGCGACGAGCTTATTTCGATAGGATTGGAGATGGGGATCATATTGGGTGTGTGGCTGCGAGAGATTGAGATGGGCCATCGCCGAGGTCTTGTCGCCTTTCTCCAATAGGAGTTCGGCGAGCGCAAGATGCGGGAATGGGTCGGCGGGATTCAACCGAATCACCCTGTTGAGGAACTGAGAGGTCATCGCAGGATCACGAAGTTCCCAGTACGCTTGCGTCAGGTTCATGGACGCAAGCGGATTGTTGGGGTCGGACGCGACGGCTTTTTTGAAGGCTTTGACAGAGAGTGCGCTCCCGCCGAACTTTTCCTGTTGCACACCAAGATTGTTCCAGAGCGCTGCGATGTACCGTTTGGTCTTGGGCTTATCCAGCCGTTTGTGAGAGAGGGCTACCAACCAGCGTTCTGCTTCCTTATAGTTTCCCTTGTCCACTTCATCGCGAATAAGCTCGAGCGCATCGGTAGGCGCTTGCCCTGGATCGATCAGTCGAGTTTGCGGAACGTCCCAGGGCGGATATTCTTGCGTTCCCGGCAACATGAAGCTGGGGGTTGGCTGCACCGAAGGAGACTCCGAGGGCTGCAGTGATGCTGGTCCAGGAGTCAAATAGGTGGGTTTTAGCCACCCCTGGTAGCCGATAAAGAGGGCCAGTCCTAGGGCCAGGAGTTTGAGTGTGGACGAGATGTCGCGTCGATATTGCACAGTACCTTCCCTTTGGAGACCTTAACCAGCAAGCCCGAAGCTACCGGCCTCGAAAGATCCCGCTGCCTCGTTTGACCGACTTCCACTGGGTTGTTTCATGACACCGGTCACATTGCGGGCCGAAACTTCCTTCATGCTTGTCATCCTTCTTATGGCAACTGACACAGGTGGACGATGATTCGACCTTCTTGTCCATGCGCGCACTGTGGCAGGCATAACAATCGACCCCCTTATGACCGCCGTCGAGCTTGAATCGAGTCCGCGTATCGTGATCGAAGTCCCACAATTTCCAGTCTCGTAGGCTGTGGCAGTCCTTACATTCCGTACCCAACCGGCGCAGATGCTTATCGTCTTTCTTGTGGCAAGCGTAGCAGGCCGTGGGCGTCTTGTCCTGATACAGCGGTCCCTTGTGGCAACTCTCGCAGGCAGTGGCTCGATGTTTTCCTCGTAGCGGATAGTCCGTATCGTGATCGTGCTCAAAGAGGAGGGTTTTCCAATCCCGTTCGGTATGGCAGCGTTCACACTTCTCGGTAAAGTGCCCCTTATGTTTGTCGTCCTTTTTGTGGCAGGCGTTGCAGTTGGCCGGCGTCTTGTCTTTGTACAGATGTCCGGTATGACAGGACTCGCATTTTGCTGTCCGATGCTTCCCTCGTAGCGGATAGGCCGTATCGTGATCGTGCTCAAAGAGGAGGGTTTTCCAATCCCGTTCGGTATGGCAGTGTTCACACTTCTCGGTAAAGTGCCCCTTATGCTTGTCGTCCTTCTTGTGGCAGGAGTGGCAGTCTGCCGGTGTCTTGTCCTTATACAAGCTCCCTTTATGGCAGGAATCGCATTTCGTCGTGATATGCCGGCCCCGTAGCGGGTACTGGGAATGCAAGTCGTGGTCAAACGTGATGGTTTTCCAGTCGCCCGCTCCATGGCACGTCTCGCATTTCTCTCCATATGCCCCTTTGTGCTTGTCGTCTTTCTTGTGGCAGGAATAACAATCTGTCGGTGCGTCTTTAAAGGCCGGCGTCAGATGGCATTTCGTACATTCCACCTTGGCGTGCTTTCCCATCAAGGGGAAGCGTGACTTGTTATGGTCGAACGGCGATTTCTTCCATGACTGGTCGTTGTGGCATTCCTCGCACTTCGTGCCCTCCTGTCCTTTATGTTTGTCGTCCTTTTTATGGCAGGAGTAACAATCCATCGGGGTTTCTTTATAGCGATCGTTCTCATGGCAGCCTTTGCAGGGGACTTCGACATGCTTGTTGCGGAGCTTATAGCGTGTCTTGTCATGGTCGAACCGGAATTCCTTCCAATTCCGATCCGTATGGCAGTCGGCGCAGGCGCTTCCCAGTTTGCCTTTATGCTTATCGTCTTTCTTGTGGCAGCTATAGCAATCGGAGGGCGCTTCACGATACTTGGCCTTGGGTTTGTGGCAAGCCTTGCATTCGACCTTCTTCGTGTCGGCATGGGCTCCCTGGAGCGGGAAGTCCGTCCGTTTATGGTCGAAAGTCAGCTCCGTGATCGGCGCAATGTTCTCCGTTCTGCCTTTGTGATCCGTGTGGCATTCCTTGCATTCCCGTTGCTCTTTGAAACGCCCGTGCGATCCCTGTTTCTGCGCGATGTCCGCACGAATGTCTTTGTGACAGTCTTGGCAGAGGGTATTTTGCGCCGCCTTGTCGAACCGCTTGTGGCACTTCGTGCAGTTGTCTTCCCACTTCGCATGGCCTTCGATCACTTGCCCCGGCATCAACGCCGTCTCGACGTTGTCCGCCCAGGCCGGCGTGGCGATGAACATCAACGCGCCGAGCAGACCGATGGGCAGGTAGTAGGGTGAAGCGAGCACAGTTGATAGGCCTCAGTACATGTAGGCGGCCACGATGTGAAAAATCGTGCAGGCAGCCAGAATGTAGATCAATGGAACGTGGAGCACGTGCCACAACGAGAAGAGGCGTTCGAAGGTGCTAAACTGGGCGACGCGCTGGCATTCTCTCAAATACGATGATGCCAGCTTGATCGCCTCCGATGCCTCCCCCCGAAACTCCGTATGCTGTTCGGTCTTCAGAATTTTTCGCAGCTCGTGCGCGCAGCGAAAGGCCAAGATAATCCGTTTTAACCCGATCGTCAGAGGGCTGAAAATGTGCGAGGTGAAAGAACGATCGAGTTGCTTCGAGTCGCGTTCGAATGATTGGAGCCATTGCTCGACACGAGGAGCAAAGTGCAGTCGGGATTTCGCGTCGTTGGAAAGGCCTGCAAGCTCTTCCTGTACTTTCTCCAGCGTGGCACGCCTGCCGTAGAGACCATAGTGAATCTTGGTGTAGATAAATCGACCGATGATGCCGCTGATGACTACTCCCAGCATGCTGAAGAGCGCGATGGTCGCGTTCGTAGATCGGAGATGAAAGGTTGAATGGAACAGCACGAGAGTCGGGCCGACGATACCCATGATCATGTGGATACGAAACCAATATTTTAGTGCGCCCCAGCGACTCATAAAGCCCACGTGTTTACGCAATGGGTAAGCCAGCATTAACAGCAGCATCACGGAACCGGTGACTCCTAGGTACCAGCCAAAGTCCGAGCGCGGGGTGTAGTACTTGCCGGTTGCAACTGTGTAGGCCACCCATATCGATAAGCCCACGAGCACGAAGACCAGCAGGCGTCCCGGCAGAGAGGGAGAGTCGGCTGTCGCGTCTCTCTTCGATCTTGAGGGGTTTCGTGTTGCTAGGCGAGATGCTTCGGTTGTTCGTTCGCGGACATGTTGCAGAGGTTCAGCGATAGCCATACTCGTTCGTCCTATGCTCAGAGAAAGGTTGGTTTGTTGATTTGATCGTAGTCGATGAGCCGAAGGTCTGGATTGTATAGAGCAAATTCTGCGCCTGTTTCTCGGTGTACATCCTGCGCGGGTTCGGAGATTTCTGAGCCATGGGGAAAGTGTCCATCTGTAGAAACTGTAGGTGCTGTCCTGCGTCCTGTAGAGAAAGAACTCTGTATCCTTGGGTAGATCTACCCAAGCGGAATCTCAGCTTCATATAGAAATCGCAAGTTTGCGATGTTTTTCCTGCAAAGGGTATGTCCTTTGCTCTACCCCTGCTTGGGATAATGTTCCCACGGCTTTTCCTTATTAGGAGTCGCATTCAAAAAGTTGGGAATATTATCCCCGCAGTAAAAGTGGTGCGCCAACACAGTGGAGCCAAGCAGCAAGATCGTGGCGCAAACGACAGAGGTGTTCAGTGTCGGCTATAGCGGATACAAAATGACGCAATTGAGTAGCTGGACAGGACGTCGGTTCTTTGCCCGGGCAATTGTTGCTGGACTTCTGGCGGTATGCAGCTCGGCCTTGCTGACGCCGGATACCGCTTTTGCCCAGGGGAGTATCCGCACAGATATTGAAATCGATCACAGCAGCACTGGCTTCCCGCTCAGCGGCGGCCATGCGCAGGTTGTGTGTGAGCGGTGCCATTTGCAGGGCATTTTTCGAGGAACGCCGACGCAATGTATGCAATGTCACTCACCAGGCGGACGAGTCGTCTCCACCTTTAAGCCGACGAACCACCTGCCGACCATGGTGAATTGCAGCAGCTGCCATCGGACGACAAATTGGACCCCCGCGTTCTTTACCCATAACGGTGTCGCTCCTGGAACCTGCTCCAAATGCCATAATCAATCTACCGCGACAGGCAAGTCTGCGACTCATATTCCGACGACCATGAGCTGTGACAGTTGCCACCGGACGGTTGGCTGGACCGGTGCGGCCTTCAAACATACGGGGGTTGGGCCAGGTACTTGTGTAACTTGTCACAACGGTATCCAGGCTCCGGGGAAGTCGGCCGGGCACGTGGCTACAGCTGCTTCGTGCGATTCCTGCCATCGAGTGGGCGCGGCGAATTGGATGCTTGTGTCCAACGGATATGACCACACGGGGATCGTGACGGGCTGCGCGACCTGTCATAACGGGACGACGGCGCGGGGCAAGGCGGCCTCGCACGTCCCAACGACGCAGTCGTGCGAGACGTGCCACCGATCCACGACGACCTTTACGGGGGCGACGTTCAACCATACGGGAATCACGACAGGGTGCGCGACCTGCCATAACGGGACGACGGCGCGAGGCAAGGCGGCGACCCACGTGCCGACGACGGCGGCCTGCGAGACGTGCCATCGGTCCACGACGACCTTTACAGGGGCGACGTTCAATCATACGGGAATCACGACGGGCTGCGCGACCTGTCATAACGGGACGACGGCGCGGGGCAAGGCGGCGACCCACGTGCCAACGACAGCAGCCTGCGAGACGTGCCACCGGTCTACGACGACATTAATAGGCGCTGAGTTAAAAGAAAAGGGCTTCACTACGGTCAGTTCTAACAGCCATCACTGG
>JANOJM010000205.1:0-4332 GCA_031418735.1 Nitrospiraceae bacterium
GACATGGCAGATGCTCCTTTGTTACGTCAATGTGCGCGCCTGGATAACGAGCTGGATCAAATTCAGATTTGTACTGGCGAAGCAGTGTGACAGCTTGGACGCTCGCAGAGGTGAGTTTCACATGGGAGTCCCATGTTGTCAAGGGGTTAGCCAGGTTTGACCGCCTAACTACTCCCCCATGCATCATGGCTCAAATCGATAGGTCAACAATGTCGAGACCGTGACGTCTGCTGCGCTCCCGGTAATGAGATCGAGATTCTCGACTGCATAGCCTTGCCACAAGAGGTGCGGCATGAGACGGTAGCTGAATCCCACCACCGATTCCGTCACGCCCCTATCCAGTACTCGCGTGCCCACACCGCGGAATGGCGTGGAATAATAATCGAACTGCGCCGTCAAGGAAAAATTCTCTGACCACAGATATTCCACGGCGATAAGGCCAGAGACCGTCGGATGGAGCGCAAGGCCAGCAACGCGTCCGGTCGGAAGGACGCCATTGACGTTGGCATAGACTATCCAACGTCCGGCGAATCCTTTTTCAGCCGCCAACCCGAAGCCCATATCCGGGCTGCCGCTCCCGTAAAATTGCCCTTCGTTCCCAGTGGGAATTTTAAGCGCTGTACGAACCGATACCGCCGGCATCGATGCGGTCTCCAGCAACAGTTGATACTTGCTCGTCACGGTGCTGTCGCCCAATCCCACGACTCCCTCGCGTCCGCTCGCAATCATGCGGCCTCCGCGTGAGATGTTGAATATGTAGTCCACCTGGTCCAGTCCATCTCGAGCCGGCGCCAAGCCGGTTGTCGCCCGTTCAACGACTTTGATGGCTCCTTCCATAAACCCGCGGGAGCGATAGAGCACTGGGACTTCCACGGAGAGTTCCCATCGCTCCGCCAGCCCATACCGAAGAAACACACCGGAGCGAAGGGTCTCAAACTTCATCGTCGCGCGAGCCCCGGAATTTTGATCGTTGAAAACGCTGGCGGTTTCCGCGAGTTCAACTCGAAAATCCACTACGCCCTGCTTCAGCACGGCAGCGCGATCACCCGGCATGCTCAAGACCAGCTGGTGTATGGGCTGGAAGTTTCTGACAGGAAACGGACCGAATCCATCCGCCAACACCAGCGAAGGAGAAAACGAAAGGAAGAAGAGGAATGCGGCGAGAACGAACCGGTACAACCTCATGCTCTTGCGAGCCCTACGCCGAACCTATTCATGAAATGCATCTGCTGTAATCGCCAATGTTTGAATCAAGCGAGCTGGGGAGGGTTGATCTGGTTCATCTGGTCTGTCTGGTCTGTCCGGTTCAACCGAACAACGAGACAGACTAGATAAACAAGAGAGACCCGCCCGCCCGCACGCTTATCGCACACCGCTCCGCCATTGTACAACCAACCGTAAAAATCCTGCTGGCTACAGCAACCACCCATCGGTATGGGGTTCAGTACGGAAAGTCGAGCCCGGCAAAGATCGCTCCCCCTTCCCTGCTGTAGCCGTAGTCGACCCGTCCGACCACGTTGGGTCGAACGAGTCCACGGAATCCAATGCCCGGAGTTATACGATAATTGTTAAAGGTGACATCCTTGTAGTCATTGAAAACCTGCCCTGTATCCAGGAATGGCGCAATTTCGAAATCTGCGGTGGTGCCCGCAATCTTTGTACGCACCAGATGAATGCGCTGCTCAATGCTGAACGCCACGAGATGCTTGTCGATAAAGCGATCGACACCGTAGCCTCGCAGATTGTTCTGCCCCCCCAATGAGCTTTGCTCAAAAAATGGAACTTGCGTCCCGATCGTCGCCTGCAAGTTCGCCCGCACGATGAGAATCGCGCGCTTCGATTCGCTGGGGAACAGCTTCTTGACCTCGAGTTCATAGCGGGAGTAGATGGGATGCTCGCCGTTGCGAAGGTTCTGGTTCACTTCCGCATAGGCCGTTACGGCCATCCCGTCGGTCGGCGAGAGAAGATTGTTCCGCGTATCGTAATAGAACGTCGCGCGGTGTCCGATGATGAGCGACTCCCCCTGAACGCCGTCAACGCCGGCGAACCGCTCGCCCGTAAATGGAAGATCGGTTGCGCCCCTCTGCAGACTCACTTGACGAACTCGCTGGCCGACGGCAATCTGGGTGACCTCGTTTGCGTAGACCCCGAATCGCCAGTTCATTCGGGCTTCACGCCCGGTGTAATTCGTTTCCCCTGACTCTGATGTCGCTTGTCCTAACCCGAAAAACCTGGACGTAGCATTTTTAAAAAATGACGCGCCGAAGTTCAACGAGTACCGCCCCTGGCTGAATGCCGGATCGGCGTAACTGAATGCCACTCTGCGTTCGATCTCTTCCGTATAGGATCCGATAAACCGAATTTCACGCCCCCCCGGCTCGTATCGAAACAGATTGAGCGAGCCGCGCGTCCCAACGATGGAATTATGGACGACCATCGGGGCAACGATGTATTTGAGCTCTCCTTCGGAATTCGTGCCCAGAATCGGAACGATTAACCCGACTTCATTCCCATCATTCTTGCTGGTGGACACGGCAGGAATCGGAAAATATTCGACGCCGGCCCCTGCATGCTTGGGCAGCGAGATGACACTCGCTACAAGAAACACGAGGGCAACTGCGATGAGGCCACGCAGGCGTATCATAGAATTCATGGAAAGAATTATGGAGCGTTAGTCTTATCGGATTTCTTCCGAAGCTGATCGACCAAGTCGGCGAAGGTGGAAGAGCGGAGGATCTTCGAGAACTGCCCCCGGTAATTGTTCACTAAGCTGACACCGTCCACCACCACGTCATACACCCGCCAATCCCCCCCCTTGTTGAGCAAGCGATAGTCGAGCGGAATCTCGATCTTGCCGGTCAACACCTTTGTCCGGACTTCGGCGTAGTCCTTCTCCGTCCGCTCATTGATATACTGTACCCCTTCACCGGAATAGGCTTCGATCTTGTCAGCGTAGGAATTGATCAGCAGCTTCCTGAACAATGTGACAAATTCTTCTTTGTCTTTGTCGGTCAGCTCATTCCAGGGAGCCCCCAGCGCCCGTCTCGACATTTCCTGATAGTCGAACCGATCCCCGATAACCTGCTCCAATCGCCGCCGGCGCTCCTCCACTCTCCCGGGCTGTTTGAGATCCTTGTCCTTAATGATCTTCAGCGTCTCGTCGATGGTGCCTTTCATGGCCTCAGTCGCCTCACCCGCCACTGCCGATTGGGCAGTTACCCCGCCAAGCAGCAACAGCAGACAGGCTATCCCGCTTGCGAGCCCGACCCAACTCCATCTCTTCGCCAGTGCAGCCGCAGCCCCCTCGATCTCCATGTATCCTCCATCAGTACCAGAATGTTATTGGTCTATTTAGTTTGTTTGGTTATTTGGTTGAACGAAACTAACCAGATGACCAAACAAACCAAAAAAACCAAATGAACGAGATACGTTACTTTACTTTCCCATGTACATACTGACTCACCAACTCCTCAAGATCGAGGCCAGATTCGGTATCGCGTATCGTATCCCCGGGCTTGAGCGGATCGCCTCCTCCTCCCGGAGACAGGGCCAAGAACTTCTCTCCAATGATGCCCCGCGTCTTGATGGAGGCAAAGGTGTCCGTATAGAGCTTGACGGTGTTGTTCACCGCCAGTTTCACCTTCGCACGATCCTCGATGAGCGTAATCCCTCTGACCCTGCCGACTTCGACGCCGGCGATTTCGATTGTCGAGCCAGGCTTGAGCCCTGAGGCGCTGTTGAACTGCGCCTCGACTTCGTAGACCGCCCCACTGATTATCTCGAGCTTTCCGAGCTTGATCGACAGATAGGCGAGGCACACCATACCGATGAGCACGAACACGCCGACCACCATCTCCAACTTGGTTTTTTCCATCCTTGCTACTCCCCTCTCACTTAACCGACGCGTGATCCAGGCAGCGCCACCGTCCCACCGACCGAAATGAATTCTTGAATCTCCGGATCGGTGGTCCGCTGAAACTCAGCGGCTGTGGCCATCAATGCAATCTTGCCTTTCCGAAGCATCGCCACCCAATCGGAAATCCCGAAGATCTCCGGAATTTCATGGCTAACCATGATCGCCGTAAAGCCGAACCGCCGGTGCATCTTGACGATCAAATCGTGAATCGATTTCGCCATCAACGGATCCAACCCTGTCGTCGGCTCATCGAAGAGGATAATCTCCGGCTCCATGACCAATGCGCGAGCCAATCCAGCCCGCTTTCGCATGCCACCGCTTAACTCAGCAGGAAACTTATGCCCCATCCCTTCCAACCCGACTTCTTGCAGCTTCTCCTCGACTCGCCGCCCTACCTCCGGGCCCTTCATGCGCAA
>JANOJM010000206.1:0-2798 GCA_031418735.1 Nitrospiraceae bacterium
GGTCGGGCGTGCGGTCGATTTGATCCAGGTGGAGGGGCGGCGCGAAGCGGCCCGTGATTATCTTTTCGATCGGATGATATTCGTCGATACACTCAAAGATGCCACGGCTCTGTGGGAACAACAGCCCTGCGCGGCTCCCGATGGGCCCATCCTCGTGACGCGTGCAGGAGAGATCTTGGATGCCGCCGGGGTGCTCACCGGTGGGCAGGCCAGTGCAACGGGAGGCTTGCTGCAACGTCGCCGGGAGGTGCTTCACTTGGAAGCCCAGAGCGTCTCGCTGACGGGATGTATCGAAGAAGGAAAGCAGCGACGGGAACGATTGCTGGCGCAGGGACAGGAATTGCGCGAGCAGAGCCGGCAACTCTCGGAATCGCTGCGTGATGCCGAAATGCAGGGGCTTTCGCTACAGAAAGACGAAGCCGGGCTTCAGCATGTGCTGGGAGGTCTTGCATTACGGATCGATACATTGACGGACGATGCGCGACGAGGCTCAGCGGAAGCGCAGCGGCTCAACCAGGAAATGCGCTCCTGCGAAGCGCAGCTTGCGCAATGGATCGCGGAGAAGGCCGGACAGGATACCGGGCTCAGCCATGTGCGCGAGCGGGTGGGGCAGATCGATCACGGCATGCAGGGGCTGCAGCAGCGATTCACAGAGGCGCAATTGGTGGCGCAGGATATTCGGACGACTCGTGAGCATCGCCATCGCGACCTTCTGCGGATTCAGCAACAGCAACAAGACGCAACCGTACGCATCGAGACGCTGACGCGCCATGTTGATGGGCTTGCGGCCTCGATAGAACAGAGCCGGGTTGAACGTGAACGCCAGGAAGCCTGTTGTCGAGAGTTCGGCGAGTCGGCAGTCCAGGTCAAGGCCCGGCTGGTCGAACATCAAGAAGTACAGGCGCAGGACATGGCGGCGGCGCAGCAGCTTGATGCCGGGCTGGAGGATGTTCGCCGCGCAGTGTCGTCCTTACGCGAATCCCGCATGGCGGTGGAGGTCAAGAAGGCAGAAAATCGGATGCAACTGGGGACTGTCGAATCCACGCTTTTGGGAACGTACCAGGTCGATCCGGCGACGCTGCTCGAATCACCGGCCTCCGAGATGACATCCGAACAGCTGTCCATGGGAGAGGAGCCGACCCCGGAAGGCCAACCGGCGGTCGATGAAGTCGCGCTGCGGGAGCAGCTGCAGAAGATTCGCGAGAAGCTCGATCGCCTGGGGCCGATCAATTTGGCGGCCATTCAAGAACATCAAGAGCTGGATGAGCGGTATCGATTCCTGACGACGCAGGAGCAAGACCTCTCCACGTCCATTGGCTCGCTGAAAGAAATCATTCAGCGCATCAACCGCACCACGAAAGACATGTTTGCCGGCACCTTTGCCGAGCTCCAGCAGAAATTCAGCGAGGTGTTTGTCAAGTTCTTCCCCGGAGGCCGGGCCGAACTACAACTGGTCGAGGCGCCGGTGGGTGAGACGGTAGAAGGGGGTGGACCGCAGGAGCCGGGGGTCGATATCGTGGTGCAGCCGCCGGGCAAACGCCTGAAGAGTATGACCATGCTTTCGGGTGGTGAGAAGACCTTGACGGCGATGGCCCTGCTCTTCGCGAGCTTCTTGATCAGACCGACGCCGTTCTGTATTCTCGACGAAATCGACGCGCCGCTGGACGAAGAAAACATCGGACGTTTTACCGCTGTCTTGCATGAACTTTCCGAAGGCGCACAGTTTTTGGTCATTACCCATAGCAAGCAGACGATGGCCATTGCAGACTCGTTATTTGGAGTCACGATGGAAGAGCCTGGCATCTCGAAAATCGTCTCAGTGAGGCTGGGTAACTTACAGCCGGCTTAAATACGGCAGACTGGCAAAAACATCTGTACTTCAGCGGGTTTCCATCTCTGGTTTCTTGACGTCGGAGTAGGGGGTCTGTTATATACCCCACGAAAGACTGATCTACGGGCCTGCCGCTTGTAGTTCGAGTACATTTACAGGGGCGAAGCGAGTTACCCGGCTTGTCCCATCTACGTTCAATTTTCACAGACCGATACACATGAAGCTGATTCGAGCGCTTCTGGATCGTCTATCCGATAGCCTCTTCGTTTCTGTTCCGGAGAGGCTGGGGTTGGCGACTGAGCTGTCCAACGTTCCGCCACTGCGTCTGGTGTCGGACAAATCCATACCCTCGGCATCCTCCGACGCTTCGACACGCCGCTCCACCAGCCATTCAATCAGTCAAGTGGACGTGCTCGACGACGCAGTTCGGCGCAGTCAAGCCTGGTTTTTGTCCAGACAACATGCCTCAGAGGGATACTGGGTTGCGGAGCTCGAAGCCGATACGACATTGACCGCTGAATATCTCATGCTGCGGCGGTTTCTCGACCGGGTCGATCCCGATCGAGAGCGGAAGGCGGTTCGTTATCTCCGCGCCATGCAATTGCCCGACGGTGGCTGGCCGATTTTCTACGGGGGGCCTTCGGAGGTCAGCGCGTCGGTGAAAGCCTATTTCGCCTTGAAGCTGAGCGGCATTTCTGCGGATGAGCCCTTCATGGTGCGAGCCAAGGACTGTATCCTCGCGAAGGGAGGAGTTATCCAAACAAATGTGTTTACCAAGATCGCGCTGGCGCTGTTCGATCAATACGATTGGGAAGGCGTCCCTCATATGCCGGTTGAGCTGATGCTGCTTCCGAAGGGATTCTACTTTAACATCTATGCCATTTCATATTGGTCCCGCGCCGTCTTAACCCCATTGCTGATCATCTTCGCGCACCGGCCGGTGTGTCAGATCCCGCGAGAGCAGGGG
>JANOJM010000207.1:0-2188 GCA_031418735.1 Nitrospiraceae bacterium
CAGGTGGGTCGTTTTCTAACCCCGGCGGGTCAAGCCCTCGTCCTTCGCCTCCGGCGAATGCCCCGTCACGAATGTTCAGACGATAGAACGAGATGAGGTGAACATCCTGGCATACTCGTTGACACGTTCTCGAGGCCTATGTTAGCTTCACCGCTTGGCGCTGGCTGATCCAGCGTGCCTACACCTTGCTCCCAACTCGTTTGGGGGCCTTTGTCCAGGAGGATTGCTGCATGGAGCTCTACGAGTCTCTGTTTATTATTCGTGCGTCCGTCTCCGACCAGGAGACCACTGCTTTGATCGAGAAGATGAAGGCAGTGGCGGAAAAGACCGGCGCAAAGTTCATCAAATCGGAAAACTGGGGCAAGAAGAAGCTCGCCTACGAGGTGAAGCGGGAGCGCAAGGGCACGTACGTCTACTTCTACTTCAGAGCGCCGAACATCACGGTCGGCGAATTGGAGCGGTCCTATCGGCTGGAAGACACCATCATCAAGTTCTTGACCGTCCACCTTAAAAAAGAACTGGTGTCGCCACGGCCGATCGAGACATCATCAGAGGAGTTTGCCGGTGGCCGGGTTTAATAAAGTCATTCTCCTCGGGAACCTCACGCGAAATCCTGAGCTACGGTATACGCCAAACGGGACGCCAGTGGCCAGCTTAGGCCTCGCGGTCAGTCGGCGGTACAAGCAGGGCGATGAATTGAAAGAAGAAGTCTGCTTTGTCGACATTGTCGTCTTTGGCAAGCAGGCGGAACATTGCGGGCAGTATCTCAGCAAAGGGAACGGAATCATCGTCGATGGGCGGCTGCAGCAGCGCCGATGGGAAACGGAAGACGGCCAGAAGCGCAGCAAGCACGAGGTGGTGGCCCAAACGGTGACGTTCATGCCGAAACGCCAGGATGGTGGTGGCGGCGGGGCTGAGGCGCCTGTGCACGATGAGACCGGTTATGAACCCGACGAGCATGTCTAAATAGAGAGGGAGACGGTTTATGGAGCGTGAACAACAACAGGGTGGAGACCGAGACGGCGGCGGTGGCGGACGGTTTTTCCAACGCAGACGGCCGTGCAGGTTTTGCATCGACAAAGGCTCGATTGACTTTAAAGATGTTGGGCTGCTGAGAAACTTTTTAACTGAGCGGGGTCGGATCGTCCCGCGGCGTATCTCCGGTAATTGCATGAGACATCAACGAGAATTGACGGCTGCCGTCAAGCGGGCTCGGCATATTGCGCTCATCAGTTTCGCGGAAGAGCGATAACCGCACGTTGGGAATGGGAATGCAGGTAGGCGCCACGATGGAACTGCTCAGGCCGCTGCTGGCTGACATCACTGTCGATGGGCTCTCGCTGGTCGGTGAGGTTACGGCCGAAGAACTCGGTCTCACCGAGGAGGATGTCGTTCTCCAGGGACCGCTGGCTGTGAGTCTGGACCTGACCAACATTGAGGGGCTGGTTGCCGTGACTGGTGTGTTGGAAGGCACGATCCTCCGCGAATGTGTGCGCTGCTTGAAGGAATATGAAGATCCTCTGGCTTTTTCTGTGCGGGCGGCCTTTGTCCCTGAGCCCAAGTCATCGCCTCGTCATCCGAAGCGAGTCGATCCCAGAAAGGCGCGCGCGGAGGTCGTGGAGGCTGAGCCAGAAGAGGAGCCGGACGATCAGTATCAATACCAGGGCAATCAGCTAGAGCTGGCTCCCATGTTGCGTGAACATGTGATTCTGTCGGCGCCGATGCAGCCGCTCTGCAATAACGATTGTTTGGGGCTCTGTGCGCAATGTGGGAAAAATTTGAATGAGGGGCCCTGTCACTGTGCTGCGGAACCACCAATTCCGACATTTCGGGTGGTCCAGAGCATGAAACACAAGACCGGCGGATCGTCAGATTCGTAGCAAGACCGTCAGCTATTCTCCTTCGCCGAATACCCCGTAGCTCGCTACGGGGATGAAGGCGGGGAGAACCCTTCGTAGCCTTGGCGAAGGAGGGTAGTGGCTTCGGAGAATTTCGCAAGATACCCCGCAGCTTCCGGCCTTCGTAGCCGAAGTGGCTACGAAGGCGGAGTAGGCTGCTGCGGGGAGCTTCATCGAACGTGAGAAGGAGTTGCCATGCCGAATCCGAAACATAAACATTCACGGGAACGCCGCGACAAGCGGCGCACGCAAAAGTTACGCATCACCCCTCCGGGCATGTCCGTCTGTCC
>JANOJM010000208.1:0-5691 GCA_031418735.1 Nitrospiraceae bacterium
GCAGGGTCCGTACAGAAAGGTCGTGCCTTGCCATACGATACAATCACCACCTGCTTGGGGACTACACCAGATTCGATCAGATAGCTGCGTGCAGCCTTGGCTCGCTTATCCCCCAACACGACATTGTAGTCAGCTGTACCTCGTTCGTCGCAATGCCCCTCGATTTTCATCACCGTTCCAGGATGTTCCTTTAACCACTGTGCATCAAGGTTCAATGCTTCCATGCCAGCATCTGAAAGCATCCACTGATCGTATCCAAAGAAGACATCCTGTAGGCCAGCTTCGATAGCCGCTTTTTCTTCTTTAGTTATTTCCGCGCGCTGACGGGCACTCATTCCAGAAGAAGAAAGCGACGCGATATCACCACCCTTCCCCAGGCGCTCTTCCGAGGGATTCTGAGAGAAACCACTTAATCCTCCCCCGCTCCCTCCTCGAGCCATGCCAGGAAAGTTTGGATTCGCACCGTTTTGCGCAGACCCTGCTCCTGTCTCGCCATCGGACTGCAACCACTTCATACTACACCCCTGACTAACCAACAGGACAAGCCCCATTGCTGCCACGACACCTGCTTTCATTGGACTTCTGATCATGATAGTTCCCCCATCTTTGGAATAAGACTTTGCCTGTGTAGGTTAAATATAGCACCTGAATAAAAAGCTGAGGCTCTCCGGCAGCCCATAGACTTTTTGCTTGAATTGTCAGGCTCTTGGAGATGGACTTTGAGAGTAGCCGCGGTAGGCGGGGAACACGTCCCCCTATCACCAACCGGGAAAGGACAGACCAGAAAAGAAACAGTTTAAAGTTGAGCTGGTTTGCGATCGGCCCACCGAGCCGGACGCATCACGGTACTTAACGCGGCTACGGCACAAATGAAAGCCAACATGGCCAGGCATACCATCAGAAAAAAGCTAGCCCGGACATCATGGAGGACTACATGATTCATGGTAAGCTCCTCCTCTTGGTGACTGTACTCTTATCCACTCAACCATCCGCAAGAACAGACCCAGGGTACCGCGGGATCCTGCTTCATCAGCCAGCGTCCACAACAGGGGCAATGCCTTGTCCAGGCCTTCCGCTTCCGCTGTCCTCGACTTGATAACCTCCTGCTGGAATACATGACACGATCTTGCCTATAGCATAGCACCATTGCAGACAGCCGCAGATTCTGCTTGCTATAGAAGGATATTACTGGAAACACGAGGAATCTATGCAGCTTTGGTAGGGGAACGGCCCTCTCGAAAGGGCCAGCAGATCAGTTATACATCATTGTTACTTCAATGACTCTATCTTGATGATTCAGCAGACGGAGAGTGGTGCGCCCGGAGGGAATTGAACCCCCAACCCCCGGATCCGAAGTCCGATGCTCTATCCAATTGAGCTACGGGCGCACTTTGCTATTTCAAACACTTCGGAGAAGGCCTTGTCAAGGAAGGAGTGCCCGCATGGGTTAATCCTAACGTGACAGAGACGATATCCGAGCATGCTCACACCAGCCCGAGTATTGTCTCCATCAATTGATTGATCGATCGACCGTCGGTCACGATAATGTGATCGGCAGCCGCTTGATATTTCGGCGTCCGCTCCCGCAACACGTCCTGAATTTCATCGACGAACGATTTGGTCCCGGTCAACGAGGGTCGCTGATTGCCACTGCCGATTCGTCGTGCGATCGTCTCGACGGAAGCTGTCAGCCACAATACAGTGCCATTCGTCTTCAACGCCTCGACATTCTGTGCACGAAGTATGGCCCCACCGCCGGTATCGATTATAAGCTGGTCACGGCTGGCAATTTCTCTGCAGATCTCGGACTCCAGATCCCGAAAGTATTCCCATCCCTCCTGGGCAACGATCTCCGGAATCGTACGTTGCGCGCGCTTGACGATCTCCGTATCGGTTGATACGAGCTCTCGTCCCAAGCGTGCAGCAAGCTGTCTGCCCACCGTACTCTTACCAGTCCCCCGATAGCCAATCAGCACGATGTTCATGAGAAACGGGCTTCCAGAACGGCGCGCATGACATCGACTGGGGCAGCCTGATTGGTCCAGAGCTCGAACTGCGCCGAGGCCTGATGCAGAAACATCTCAAGCCCGGGAATCACACGACAGCCCGCTGCCTTCGCATCCTTCAGCAATTGAGTGTCCCGGGGGTTGTAGACGATGTCCATGACCGTCAATCCTGAATGGAGCAACGATGCAGGCACAGAGGTTTGGTGTACTTTTGGCGACATACCCATCGGTGTACAATGGATCAGCACGTGAGTATCCGGCAGAACCTTTCGCAGCATACTTTCATCAAGAAACGATTCCTGCACGGCCATCCCTGTCTTCGACTGGAGATCTCGAACCAGGACTGTGCGTTCCTGATCATCGATCCCTAGTATGGTCAAGCGATCGACCCCGGTCTCTGCTCCGAGCGCGAAGGCAATCGCACGAGCAGCGCCTCCAGACCCCAGCATAACTACCTGACGCCCATTTAAGGCCACACCACCCTCACGAAGTGCGCGCAAAGCGCCAATCGCATCGGTATTATAGCCTGTGAGGGCCCCGCCAGAAGCCACAATGGTATTGATCGCGCCGATATGACGTGCTGTTGGCTCGAGAGAATCAAGAAACGAAACGGCCGACACCTTGTGGGGGATAGTTACGCTGGCGCCTCGAAAGTTTCCCAAAGCGCGAAGTCCCTTGATCGCGTCGCCGATCGCTTCCACGCGGAACGCCAGATACACAAAGTTCAGCCCGAGTTTTTGAAACGCAGCATTGTGAATCGCAGGTGAGAGCGAATGCTCGACTGGGTTGCCGATCAGACCGCAGAACTGTGTATGGGCATCGATGTCCATAAAAATTCACGACGTCGCAGAGCCTATTTCACTTTCTGGGCAGCGACAGGCCTCCGCACCGCATCAACGACAGGCACCACTCGCATAGAGGTGTTCCTGCTTAGGAGATGGTCATTCCTCCATCGATGGGAAAAGTCCCGCCCGTGACCCAGGTTGCTTCGTCGGAGACCAGATAGAGGACCATATTAGCCACCTCTTCCGGTTTCCCAGCTCGACGGATAGGATAGTGCGAGAGAATGGGATCCAGTAGTTCGGAGTTGCTCATCAGCGGAGCAGCCATTGGCGTATCGATGAGTCCTGGATTCACGACATTGCAACGGATGCCATCCTTGGCGTAGTCAACCGCGAGGGCTCTGGTCAAGGCATCAAGCCCACCCTTGGAGGCGGCATAGACCGGCAATGAGGGGAGGCCGATCACGCTTGCAATGGAAGAGATATTGACGATCGCTCCTTTCCCCTGCTTCAACATCTGCGGCAAGACGGCTCGCGTCATGCGGAATACCCCGGTCAGATTGACGTCGAATACCTGCGTCCAGGTGGCATCATCAATCTCATGCAGGCGCTTTCCAAAGTCCCCGACTCCGGCATTATTGACGAGAATATCGAGTTGTCCGAACTGCCGTACAGTCTGGCGCACCGTCTCCTGAACATGCAGTTCATCTGTGACCGATCCGGCAACAGCGAATGCCTTCCCCTGCTCCTTCACAATGTCATTCACAACCCGGTCCAGCTCTTTCTGCCGCCTCCCCGTGATCACGACCGATGCCCCTTCGCGCACAAAGGCTTTTGCGATCGCCTCACCGATACCGGCATTGCCTCCTGTGATGATCGCGACCTTTCCCTGTAATCGATTCATTGTATGTGATCCTCTCGTTCTTCGTGCGCATCAATGCCTTCATGGATAGATTCAACCGGTTGGCCTACGGGCCACAAGCCAGATTCAATTTTTCTGGCCACCGTGATGAAGCCTGAGTGGGCGACCATTCGATGGTCCGGTCGTACACTACGCCCCTGAATCGACCAGGTCCTCAACAGCGTTTCAAATGTTTCGACCATGCCAAAGACCGCTGCTCGCTGAAGAGCCTCAACCGTCTGCACCACTTGAGGAACGGTGGGAACAAAGCTCAAATACATGCCGCCGGAGCGAAGGGCCTGGGCTGCATGTGGTACCACCTGCCATGGCTCAGGAAGATCGAGAACGAGACGATCGAATGGCAACCCATCATCAAGCAGACTGATTCCTTCGTACGCGTTCCGACGAAGCGGAATGAGATTCGGCATCGGCCCCATGTACCGTTCAATGTTCGTCATCGCCGTTCGCGCGAAATCCTCACGGGCTTCGTAGGTCACCACCACGCCACGCGAGCCCACTGCGCGCAGTAGTGCCATCGTCAACGCTCCGGATCCGGTCCCCGCCTCGAACACACGCGCGCCAGGATAGACATCCGCCCACATAGGAATGAGCGCAAGATCCTTTGGGTACAATACCTGCGCCCCACGCGGCATCTTCAGCACATAGTCGCCGAACGTCGGCTTGAGCGCCAACATAGTCTTGTTGCCTGAGAGCGTAACGAGAGAACCATCAGGCTTTCCGATTAGATCGTCGTGGAGAATTTTATGACCGCTCAGCTGATAGAGGTCTCCGGCCTTCAAGGTCAGAGCATACTGCCGCCCTTTCTTGTCAACCAAATGGATACGTTCGCCTGATTGAAAGTATGACATCGGATTCCATTCTAGAAGTGCCACGCCAGGTTTTCAACAAGACAACGCCCACGATGAAAATTTTCTTCACCTCTACGATGTGTTCCTTGGGAGAGCTGATTGAAGTTTCTTTCGATATGCAGATCCATTGAGCCCGACCTGTTCAACACGAATACCCGACACGAATGCACTCTCCACCCTCCGCGATCTTCAGACGCTCTCTACCGCGGCGGAGACAAATTTCACCACGACTTTCCCCATATCCACTCATTCATATGAACGCCTGTTTCCCGAAAGACCTGTTCCAGAAATAGATGTGGCAATTTGGCCTATTGGCTATAGTCACACCTACACATCTACAGCAAAGCTGCCACATCGCCTCTCAGGTCTCCTCATTAAACTATTCTAATAGTGCTGCATTTCCCGCTAAATCACGCTCCGTTGTTCTCATGATCAATCCAGCACAGTATTTGCTGCGTAGAGAGGCATGAGGACCGTCTAGCGGCACAGTACTCAAAATGAATCGTTTGCCTGACCGCTGTCTCTTATAGGATAGAACACAAGAACGAAATCCGCTCGAGACCGACCATGTGGAGAAAGACATCGATTAGTAAAAGGAGGAATCACGACATGAAAGATAGTCTTTTCCCAACCCCTGCGCAGATAGAGCTTGTCACAACTGCAAAAGACGTTGACGCTGACGATCCCGAGGCGAGCGATCTCTTGGATGTGATCGGCCGGGATACATCCGAAGAGGACCAACCTGAGGAGCCGGCGAAGGCAGCGACTCGTACCGCCGTGAGCGGCGGCCCATTTATGTTGGAGTCGCTTTATTTTCGCTCCTTCGGTGAACGAGCCCTGTTGACCAGGGAAGAAGAAGTCGAGCTGGCGAAGAAGATCGATTATGGAACGACCACCATTCGGAAAGCTCTACGCCACGCAGTACCCGTTTTCCACCGGCTCAAACGATCGGACTCTGTTCTCGAAGCGCACCGCACACTTCAAATGGTCAAAGGGTTGAGCGGACTTTCCGCCACAGCGATCGATAAAGCCGAGCAGAGCCTCGCGGAGATGATCAAACAGGGAACGGGGCAGCAAAGGTTTCCGGTTTCTATCGCCAAGCAACTCAAGGAAGGGTTGGCCGCCCTGCGCTC
>JANOJM010000209.1:0-2341 GCA_031418735.1 Nitrospiraceae bacterium
GGCCGGCGCGCTGATTACCGAACAGACCATCGTCCCACCCAACAGCCTGATCCTTGGTTCACCCGCGAAGGTAAAGCGATCCGTTACAGCTGAAGAACTCGCATGGATTAAAGAGTCGGCGGAGAACTACGTGAAGTACGCGGGCCAGTATTTGGATAACACCTCAAAAGCCAAACCGGGGTTCCGAGTCTAACAGGATCACTACGCGAGACAGGCTGAGGCTGATCTTCCCCTCAACCTTAGCCTCGGCCTGCCCCTTCGCTCTTGCCAATTGTAATGAAACAAATCGGATCTCCTACCAGCGCCGTCGGATAGTCGCGTTTCCCGACTCGATAGGGCACTCGATGCCGGTGGCACCATTCTGCAATCCATAGGACTTCTTCGGTCGTAGTCGTGACGAGGCCAGGCCTTGCCAGCTTTCCCATGCAACGGGCGACCAGACCGCGCACAATGCGGCGCTCCTTCTCGAATTTCAGGGGATCAAGGGTCAGAGGATTGCCTTGCCCATACGACAGAGGCGACAGATGCGGAAATCGCTCAGGGTCATTCAACACACTGACTAGCCAGAGATGATCGAATCGGCCCTTCGCTTTGGCTGCATCAGCCGCATGAAACGTGAGGGGAATCGAATGGCAGGCACGGTTGAGAGCTGCGACTTCGACTCTCCGGAGATTATAGGGTTCCACCATCCGCCCCAGCTCCACTGTTTCCATAATTGCAGCAGGAAGCTCCGCCACCCCGGCGCCGACATAGAGACTGCGACCGCCTCGTCTGAGTTTCTTCCTCAATGCCACGGCAACCAGACTCCCGAGCCGTTCACAAGGCCCCCGCTTCGCTCGCCAAAACTCGTCGCCGCCTTCATAACAGTAGACCGGCCCCAGCACGCCATAGTCGAGACGGCCATAGACCTCGGTTATCAGACGGCTGGTTGCGGGAGAGAGTTTCGTGCGACTTGCCTTCATGGTGCTACTCCAGCGATCTGCGTCGCGGTTGCGGTCACCGTCGCTGCTACGTTCGAGAGAAATTCGAGATTCAGCGTGGCCAGGGTATCGGTCTCACGATGATAATGCGGATTCCGGAAGTTCGCCGTATCGGTCAACACCACAGCTGGATAGCCTGCATCCCAGAACGAGGCATGGTCGCTGCGGCGGGTATGGGGCATGGCCTCCCCTCGGCCCGGCACCACCAATGACAGGGTCTTGAGCTTGGCCACATGCCGCTGGCCCTCCTGTTCAAGCTGCTGCACCAAAGACCTGGATGCCTCGTTACCCACAATGGCGAGAAAGTCTCCTTGGGTCGGCACCGAAATCGGCACTGCCGGCGGGGCCTGCTGTGTGCCTGCCTCGCTCCTGGCGAACCCGACACATTCCAGGATGATCGCGCCGGCCAACTCACATCGTTCGGCTTTCAAGCGGGATGCGAACGCCTGACTCCCCAGTCGATCCTGTTCCTCAAGACAGAAGGCCACGAGCCAGATTGGCCGCACGAGAGATTGCGCGCGCAGACGGAACGCCACCTCAAGGAGGACCACGAGCCCGCTCGCGTTATCATCCGCGCCAGGCGACCCGGATACGGTGTCGTAGTGGGCTCCGATCAGGAGCGGGGGCAACTCCCCTCCCCGGCCCAGCCTGTCCGGATATTTGGTCGCCACCACATTGCGATAGACCTTGCCCCATGCATTCACAGGCTGGCCGCTGATGACCCATCCTAACTTGGCAAACTGCGTGGCCAGATAGTGCGCCGTCTTCCGAAGTGCGCGAGGACTCGTCTCAGGATGGCGTTCTCCGACGAGGGACTCAAGATGGCGGGTGATTCGAAAGCGCTGGGTTACCACAACTAGCCAGGACTATTCATGGACGTTTCTGCTGCAATCGCCGATGTTCAGGCAAGCGGCGCGGGCTTTCCTCTCGCCTCGTGCCACTTGCCCCTCGCCTGTTATGCCGTGATCTCGGTCCCGATACCCTTATGCGTGAACACTTCGAGAAGTATGGCATGCGGGATTCGACCGTCGATGATATGGGCTTTGCCGACGCCGCCGCCGAGCGCATCCAAGCAGGCATGGACCTTGGGCAACATCCCTTCGCCGATCGTGCCCTTCTTCACCATCCGCTGTACGTCCTTGCGTGAGACCGTCGAGAGATGGCGCCCACTCGCATCGCGAATGCCTTTCACATCGGTCATCATCACCAGTTTTTCCGCACCCAGCGCAGCGGCCATCGCCCCGGCCACCAGATCGGCATTGATGTTGTACGTGTTTCCTTCCCGGTTGGTGCCAATCGGGGCGATGACGGGGATGTAATGATCCTGTTGTAGTTTCTTCACCAACGTAGGATCGATAGAC
>JANOJM010000210.1:0-3079 GCA_031418735.1 Nitrospiraceae bacterium
CGTGACGTTTTATTATGAGAGCCAGGCCGTGCCGGCACTCAACGACATCAATCTGACGATTCGCGCCGGAGAAATGGTGGCCCTTGTCGGCAGCAGCGGCAGCGGAAAGACGACGCTGGTCAATCTGATCCCGCGTTTTTATGAACCGACAACCGGTCGCATTCTCATCGACGGAGTCGATATTCAGTCATATACCCTCCGCTCCCTCCGGTCGCAGATCGGCATGGTGTCGCAAGACGTCGTCTTGTTCGACGACAGTATTCGCAACAACATTGCCTTTGGACGGGAGGACGCGACCGACGACGATATTATCCGGGCGGCGCGGCTGGCCTATGCCCATGATTTTGTCGAACGCTTTCCGCAGGGGTATCAGACAATCGTGGGCGAGAAAGGGATCAAACTCTCCGGCGGGGAGCGGCAGCGTCTGGCCATTGCCCGCGCGATTTTGCGCGACCCTCCCTTGCTCATACTGGATGAAGCGACGTCGGCGTTGGACACCGAGTCCGAGCGGGTTGTTCAGCTGGCCCTCGCCAACTTGATGAAAAATCGAACGACCGTTGTGATCGCCCATCGGTTGTCTACGATTCAACAGGCCGATCGAATCATGGTGTTGGCCCGAGGGTCGATCGTCGAAGTGGGGACGCACGACGAGCTGCTTCGCCGTGGCGGACAATACCAGCGGCTCCACGCCATGCAGTTTCAGGATGTGCCGGATGCATAAGATGACTCTCCTTCGCCAGAATGCCCCGCTCGGAAGAGCGGGGATGAATGACGGGGAGAGCCCTTCGAAGCTTTAGCGAAGGAGGGCTAAGGGCTACGGAGAGTTCCGCATTCTTGTTAGAGATGCCCCGCGTGGGAGCGGGGGGTGCTTTACTGTGATGTGTGGCCGGTGATGAGTGATGAACTGGAGAATGCGTGAAGAAGGAAATCGAGAATTGGCTGAAACTCTCCGTGCTTCCTCCGATCGGGGCTGCGGTGATTCGAGGGCTGGGGCGATCGATGCGGATGGATTCACAGGGCCACGAGCAAGTAGATGCGTTGTATCGTCAGGGACGGCATATCATCCTCGCGTTTTGGCATGCGCAGCAACTGATGATTCCTACTGGCTATCGTGGGCCAGGGGCCAACGTGTTGATCAGCCGGCATCAGGATGGCGAGATCATCGCGCGCATCATCTCTCGATTCGGCCATCGGGCGGTTCGAGGATCGAGCACCAGGGGTGGGGCGCTCGCCTTACGGGAGCTGATCCGTCTTGGACGGTCCGGCGCCGATCTTGTGGTGACTCCCGATGGACCCAAGGGGCCTCGGCAGGTTGCGAAACTCGGTGTGGTGCAGCTGGCGAAAGCGACCGGGCTTCCGATTGTGCCGCTGGCCTTTAGCTGCTCAAAAAAAAACTCTTTGCGAGCTGGGATCGGTTCATGGTCCCGTACCCATGGTCCCGAGGTCTCTATCTGTGGGGCTCCCCCATCTGGGTTTCGCGGGATTCCGATGAACAGGCGTTGGCGGCGGCATGTCTGGAGCTTGAGACGGTCCTCAATCAACTGACGGATCAAGCGGAGGGGGCCGTACAGCGTGAAGCATAAGGGGTTAGGCGTAAGGGGTAAGGGGGCCAGGTTCGTCGGTTCACGTTTCACGTCTCACGTTTAACTCGCAGCCATGTGGCGTCTCTTCTACAATATCCTGTTACTGGTCGTTTCGCCGGTCATCGTGGCGATTCTGCTGGCCAAGCCACGGTGCCGGCCCGGGTTACTGCAACGGTTGGGGTTACAAGAAGGTTCATTTGGTTTGTTTTGTTTGTTTGGTTGGTTCCGATCCGAGGAACGAAACAAACTAAATAAACCAAACAAACCAGTGATTTGGATTCATGCCGTCTCTCTCGGCGAAGTCGTGGCGGTGACACCGCTCGTGAACGAGCTGCATCGCCGTTATCCTGCGCACCACTTGGTCGTTTCGACGGTGACCGAGACCGGACGGGAAGCGGTGGAGCAGCGGTTGGCCGGTGTGGCAGACCACTGTTATGCGCCGCTCGATTTCCCCTGGGTCGTTTCCCGGTTTATCGATCGACTGCAACCCTGCCTCTATCTATTTGTCGAGACCGAACTTTGGCCGAATCTCTTGTGGCATCTGCGTCGGCGCGGAGTGCCGACCGCGCTCGTGAACGGTCGGCTTTCAACCAGGTCTTTTGAGCGTCAGCAGTGGGCGCCGGTGCGATCGTTCTACCGGACGATGTTGCAGGGGCTCAGCCTCTGCCTGATGCAGTCGGATCGGGATGTCGACCGTATTGTTGCGCTGGGGGCAGAAGCTTCGCGAGTCAGGCGAACAGGAAACATCAAGTTCGACCAGCCGGTACCGGCCGTCACGGAGGCTGGGAGGATCAGGGATCGTCTTGGGCTTCAGGCGTCGGAACAGCTGTTTGTGGCAGGTAGTACTCATCCCGGTGAAGAAGAAGCCCTCGTGGAATGTTATCAGGCGCTCGCGGCACAGTGTCCCTCGGCAGTCTTGCTGCTGGCTCCTCGACACATCGAACGAGCGGAATCGGTGGAGTCAATGATTCGGGCGCGTGGAATGACCGTGCAGCGACGCAGTGCCATCGGGCAGGCCGGTGGAATTGGATCTACCGGTCCCCGTGTGCTGCTGCTCGACTCGCGGGGCGAATTGGCTGCGATCTACCGGGAAGCGGTGGTGGCGTTCGTCGGGGGCACACTCGTTCCGGTCGGCGGACATAATTTGCTGGAGCCGGCTCAGTGGGCGAAGCCGGTATTGTTCGGTCCCTACACCGACCATTGTGCGGAGGTTGCAGACCTCCTGATCCAGGCGGGAGGGGGCCGTCGGGTGCTCCAGACGGAAGATCTCACGAAACAAGTCAAGGCCCTCTTTGCTGATGACGAAGCACGGGAGCGAATGGGCCGGTCGGCTCGCCAAGTGGTTGAACAGAATCAGGGAGCCTTGCAGCAGACCGTGGAGGCGATCGACAGGCTGCTGACCGCGCAGCAAGGCGCCAGTGGATCTTCTCTCGCGAACCGACCGCTGCCCCTCATGGCTGGGCGATAAAATAGATAGGTGGTAACTGCTCAGGTGT
>JANOJM010000211.1:0-2030 GCA_031418735.1 Nitrospiraceae bacterium
CGATCAGCTTCGTTATGAGCCGGAACGACGATCGACCATTGAATGGAACCTGAGGCGCTTTGGCAGGGCATAGCTAACCACCCTCTTTGCGGTAAACCGAACAGACGGCGTCAGACCAGAGCCCAGATCGACGATGGTAACCAGCCCCAGGCGGGAATGCAAGCGGAGGGCGTCACCGTACTTGACAGATCCGCCGATGGGAGGCCAACGTACAGGAAAGTGGCTTGCAGTGACGGGTAAGGTTGAAACTCCCGAAGACTGAGTATGCGCCAATTGCTCAATCAAGTCAGTCTCCTGCTCAGTATGGTTTTCTTGCTGTCTTGTGCCGCCGCCATTCCACCGGCACGGATGGGCGATTATGTTTCCTCAGAGCACAAGACCTTTGACGACGCGTTCAGGCGGATCAATCAGCGACCACAACAGGCAGGGCTTGTTGTGGTGTCAGATACGGCAGAGCCAGGGGCGGCTCCGAATCTGCCGGACGAAGCGCTTGTTCGCTTTGGAGAGAAGCTACAACAGGGTCTCGGTCGTGCGATTCCTGTGGCGATAACAGAGGTGATCTTAGCCGACCAGATCAGGCCGCAGCCGTATGGGGGTTGGGCCCAGTTCGAAGAACTGGGCCGGCAACGGGGGCTTGATTATCTGGCCATCGTGGTCGTCTCCAGCACTGAACAGGAATATCCCGTGACGCTATTTTTGGGATTAACCACGCATGCGCAACCTGGGTTTCGTCGAGATAACTGGTCGTTGCTGGAATTTGCCCTGTTGGATTTGAAACACAATCAGATCTTGATGCAGGCCGAGGGTAGGGGTTGGGCCACGCTGGATCGTCCGAGCGCGCCAGGGATTAATCAATGGTATCCGGCTGTCTACCTGCGCCCTCAGGATGAGCGGCGAATCTGGCCGCCAACGTACGAAGGTGCGCCGAATACGCTCCGTGTTGTGTCCTTTGAGCAAGCAGCTAAGCGGCTGTTCCTGAAGCTTCAGAACTCTTGGCTCGGGGTATTAGAATCCGAGGCACGGGCCCGGAGAACCGGTTCCTAGCAGCCTGTAAGGTGGGAATTATTAGTCATTAGTCTTTGAAGGCCTAAGAAGGGATAGTGTACAATGTGCCGTTCATCTGGGTGTCTCATCGGTTAACCCTGTGGAGGAACGCAGTTATGGTCACGAGGAGTCAGGGGGGGAATGTCCGAAGTCTTGTCGCAAGTATCGGCCTGGTCATGAGCGCCTTCGCATTTGCTGTCCTGCCTAGTGAGCCCACAGCTTTTGCCGCTGGGGCTTCAGCCGGGCTGACACAAGGATTTGCAGAGATCGTCAAACAGGTCACGCCGGCGGTGGTGAATATTGCGGTGACCGGGGGTGGGGAAGGCGGGGGACGAGGCCGAAGAGCGCCGGTGCCTCCAGGTCCCTTTGGTGGACCGCCGGGTGAAGAAGCGCCAGGAGGTGATCTTCCGACCCCTCCGCCGATGCCTCCGGGGCATGGCCGTCCAGATCAAAGCGCAGGATCCGGCGTCATTTTTGATCCGAACGGATTTATTGTGACCAACAACCACGTGGTCGATGGCGCCACGCAGATCACGGTTACGCTCAGTGATCGACGGGAATTCAGCGCGAAAGTGGTGGGAACGGATCCGAAGACGGACTTAGCGGTGGTCAAGATCGAGGCGAAGAACCTCCCAGCCTTAAAATGGGCTGAGTATGAGAAACTACAGGTCGGTGACCTGGTCTTGGCGGTCGGCAGCCCGTTCGGATTGAGTTCCACCGTGACTCTGGGCATCATTAGCGCGTTAGGACGCGGGAACGTCGGCATTGCAGACTATGAAGATTTTATCCAGACCGACGCAGCCATTAATCCGGGCAATTCCGGCGGGGCGCTGGTCAATCTGCACGGAGAACTCATCGGGATCAATACGGCCATCTTCTCAAGGACCGGCGGGTCTGAGGGAATCGGCTTTGCCATTCCCAGCAGCATTGCGTTGGATATCGTTGACAGTCTGCAGAAGACCGGCAAAGTCGTGCGTGGCTGGATG
>JANOJM010000212.1:0-2328 GCA_031418735.1 Nitrospiraceae bacterium
GGGACATTGGTCCTATCATACACAGCAGGACCATGTCTCGATGTTGGCAGACAACGAGCGCTGGGTATTGAGCAGTCGTTTTTCCACCAGCGGGGGACCGGTCCTGAACCCCTTCGACAATGAGATCGTGCAAGTCGCTACGGACGGCAGCGACCGTGTGCGTCGGATCGCTCACCATAGAAGCGTGGTCGGGATTTTTGAGGATCAGCCGAAGGCTTCGATCAGTCGAGACGGACGACATGTGGCCTTTACCAGTAACTGGGGAGTAGCCGGCGGTCGCAGGGACGTCTATCTCGTCGTCAACATTCCTCCAGCCCCCACAAGTTAACGCGCATTATTCGTGAGTGTTTCAAGTTGCGAGTTTCTAGTTTCACGTTATGTGTTTCGGATTGCTGAAACTCCGAGGTCGAACATGAAACCTCGAACTAGAAACTAGAAACCTGCGCTTTCGGACGAACGACGTTTCACGCATAAGTCGACAGGAATGAGCATGCCTGCTCAGGAGTTTGGCAATGACCAACAGGAAGCCCGGCACGATGGTGGTAAGTCTCGATCTGGAATTGGCCTGGGGACGGTTCGATCACCATCCCCTCCCCATACTCGAACACGAGTCGCTGCAGGAACGGAAACATATCACGCCCCTCTTAGAGCTCTTCGATCACTACGATATCCCTGTGACCTGGGCGGTGGTCGGCCATCTCATGCTTGAAAAATGCCTCCGCAATCGCCACGGCATCGCACACCCCGATCTGATTCCCCGCGCTTACTATTCCTGGTTCCCGCTCGATTGGTATTGCTTTGACCCCTGCACGACCGTCGACGCCGCCCCGGCCTGGTATGCGCCGGATATTGTAGAGTGGATTCGCCACGCGCGCGTCCGGCATGAAATCGGGTCACATTCATTCGGCCATATCTGTTATGGAGACCCGGAATGCACTCCCTCCGCCGCCGTGGCCGATCTGAGCGCCGCGCTTGAAGCAGCCGCGCGGCAAGGGATTGTGCTGAAAAGTTTTGTCTTTCCTCGCAATCAGGTCGGCCATCTGGATGTCCTCAAGCATTTCGGATTGCGGTCCTATCGGGGGGCGGAGCCTCCTCTCATCCTCGCCGACAACCGACTGTTCAACAAGGCCGTGCGCTATCTGGATCAGTTGCTCGCGCTTCGGCCCAGGGACGTACGAGCGGAAGAAGTACTGCCTGGCCTGTGGAACCTCCCAGGCAATCATTTTTTCATCGCGCGCAACGGAATGCGCAGGATGATCCCGATGACCAGCCGTGTGCTGAAAGGGAAACGCGGCATCACGCATGCGGTGAAAACCGGCGGGCTCTATCACCTCTGGTTTCCCCCATTCAACCTGAACAAGGATACCGAGGCCATGATGTCCGGCTTGGCCAGGATCTTCGAGTACGCCTTTCGCATGCGCGAGCAGGGGCTGCTTGAGATCCTCACCATGGATGACTATGCGCGGCAGCTGGCGCGTGAGAAGCAGGAAGGATCCCCTGGAGCGGAAGAAGGCCTTCTGGAGCAACAGGCGGAGGCGCAATTGTCGGTTTAGGGGGAGCCTGCCGCTGGGTATTTTCGCGGCAAGCCGCCAAGAATAATGCGGGCGAGCATAGGAGGGTACACATGCGTTCATCTAGCGAGACTGACAGTTACAGGAGGCTCACCGCTGGAGTGCCGGGCCGGCAAGCTAGCTTAGCGCCTCGCACCATCATCAGTGCGACCTATCTCATGCTGTTCACGGCATCCATCCTGCTGTTCCTCTCGATCGATACCCTTGCCTGGTTGGCCGAGGAAGACGGTCCCATCGAGAATGCCGGTGCTCTCTGTTTCCTGCTCGCCGGCATCCTCTTTCTCGTGACTGCCCGCCAGACATCGGGGCTCCACAGACAATCCGGCGCCAACCACACTGAAAGCTCTCTGGCCCTGTACGCTCTCGGAGCCCTCCTCCTCGTCTGTTTTGGCGAGGAAATTAGCTGGGGACATCGGCTGTTTCACTATTCCGTCCCGTCTTGGCTCGAGGCCATCAATCAGCAAGGCGAGTGGAACCTGCACAATCTCACCTGGTTTCAAGCGCATACAACGGAAGGCGTGAGAAAATCGTTCTGGGCGCGCCTGATCGACATGAATCGCCTCCTGGCCATCTTCCAGCTGACCGTCTTCACACTGGTACCGGTTCTCACCGCCTACTCCGCAACCTTCCGCACATGGATGGCGCGTATCGGGCTCCCGGTTGTCCCATGGTGGATCGCCGGCCTTATGCCAGTTCATTTCCTCGCTTCACAGGCACTCTACACGATCATCGGCGAGGGCGGGGGTCTGATCCTGGG
>JANOJM010000213.1:0-13445 GCA_031418735.1 Nitrospiraceae bacterium
AATACCCGTTCGAGCGAGGGAAATAGATTTTCCAGGCGCACCTCAGTCAAAAAGCCGAGCCCACCCATGTTGACGCCGAGGATGGGAATGCCTCGCTCAGCGGCAAGTCGCGCAGCATTGAGCATGGTTCCGTCGCCGCCCAAAACCAGAAGTACGTCCGCTTTGCTCGCCAGCTGAGCGTTCTGATACCCCCCCTGTTCACCGAGAAGCATCGCCGCCGTCTGATCTAAAATCACATCGATGCTTCGAGCCCGGAGCCAGGCGATGACATCTTGCAACGTACTTTTGATCTCGGGAAACTTAGGCTTTGCCAGAATCCCGATACTTTTGCTTTTCATGCGGTGAAACTCTGTTGTAGTTCCATCGAGAGGTTAGAGAAAATGTGCGCAATTGTATCGGGTGGGTTATTTTGAAGTCAACGAATCAGAAGGCGACAGACCTTCACCGATATGTATTTCGTCCACTCCAAACTCTTGGCTTGTGCGATTGTCTCGTAGTCTTGACACTTAAAATCCTTCTAGCTAGAATTAGCTCAGATTTTTCGAGAACTTTGCGTACATGAACCGGTCATAGGCTGCATCTAAAAGGAGGCAGGATGTTCGAAAGATTTACGGATAAGGGCAGGAAGATCATTATCCTCGCACGGGAAGAGGCTGAACGTCATCAGAACGACTACCTCGGGACCGAGCATCTTGTCTTGGCCATTCTCCGTGAGTCCGACGGGATTGCCCTGATGATCTTGAAAAAGATGGGACTCTCGACCGAACAGATCCGTTTGGAAATCGAACGGAATTTGCCTGGCGGCGGAACCACCATGACCTTTGGAGAGATCCCCTTTAGCCCTCGGGTCAAGAAGGTTATCGAATATGGGGTTGAAGAAGCCCGTCTTCTTGGACACAATCATATCGGTAGTGAACACCTCTTATTGGGTCTCCTCCGAGAAGAGGAGGGGATCGGCGGGAAAATCCTCCGCAGCCTGGGAGCGAATCTCCTGACTGCCAGGCAATTAACCGTAACCTTTCTCCGAAAGTCTGCCCCGCGTGAGCGTGATCGGAAGAGCAACACCCCGGCGCTTGACGAGTTCGGTCGCGATCTGACCCAGCTTGCCCAAGCCGGGCAACTGGATCCCGTCATTGGTCGAGCCGACGAAATCGAACGGGTGCTTCAGATCCTGAGCCGCCGCTCAAAAAACAATCCGGTGCTCATCGGGGAAGCGGGTGTCGGAAAAACCGCCATTGTCGAAGGACTTGCCCAACGAATCATCCAGTCCGAAGTGCCGGATAACCTTCTTTCACGGCGAGTCATTGCGCTCGACCTCGGCTCGCTGGTCGCGGGGACCAAATATCGCGGCCAGTTCGAGGAACGGCTGAAGGTCGTGATGAAAGAAATCGTCCAGGCCGGCAACATTATCATCTTTATTGATGAACTCCATACCTTGGTGGGAGCAGGAGCGGCGGAAGGGTCAATCGACGCCTCCAACATGCTCAAGCCTGCGCTGTCGCGTGGTGAAATTCAATGTATCGGCGCGACGACTCTCGATGAATACCGAAAGCATATTGAAAAGGACGGAGCCCTCAAGCGGCGGTTCCAACCGATTCACGTACAGCCGCCAAGTCTCGAGGAAACGGTGTTGATCATCCAGGGGCTCCGTGACCGGTATGAAGAACACCACGGTGTCGATATTTCCGAAGAGGCCATCCTCGAGGCGGTGAAGCTGTCGGATCGATATATCAGCGATCGGTTCTTGCCGGACAAGGCTATCGACTTGATCGACGAGACCGGATCTCGAGCCAAATTGCAGACCTACGCCTTGCCGTCGGATTTGAAGGCTATGGAACAGGAGCTGAAAAAGGTCTCGCGCGATAAGGAACTGGCGATCTCGATGCAGAACTTCGAGGAGGCCGTCCGCCACCGCGAAGAAGAGGAACGGTTGCGTAAACTTCTCGACGAATCCAAGCGCGAGTGGAAGAAGACTCAGGAAAAGAACAAACCGACGATCGGAAAAGAAGAGGTGGCCTATGTCGTCTCCAAGATGACAGGCATTCCGCTCTTCAAGCTTGAGGAAGAGGAGTCGAATAAATTGCTGCGCATGGAGGAATTCCTCCATAAACGCGTAGTTGGGCAGAACGAAGCGATCTCTGCTGTGGCCCGGGCTATTCGACGGTCGCGCGCCGGCTTGAAGGAAGCGAAGAAACCCATCGGTTCCTTTATTTTCTTGGGACCAACCGGAGTTGGAAAGACCGAGCTGGCGAGGACGCTGGCGGAGTTCCTCTTCAATAGCGAAGACTCTCTTATTCGGATCGATATGTCCGAATATCAGGAAAAATTCACCAGTTCACGACTCTTTGGAGCGCCGCCGGGGTATGTGGGATACGAGGAGGGCGGCCAGTTGACTGAACGGGTCAGGCGCCGGCCCTACTCCGTGGTCCTGTTCGATGAAATCGAAAAGGCCCATCCTGATGTGTTCAATATCCTGTTGCAAGTATTGGATGATGGGGTGCTGACCGATAGCCTCGGACGCAAGATCGACTTCAAGAATTGCGTCATCATCATGACGTCCAATATTGGGACCAAGATGATTCAGAAGGGGGTCTCGCTCGGATTTCAGAGTACCGAAGGCGATCAAGAGCGCCATAAGAAGGAAGAAGTGTTGGGAGAATTACGCCGCTCGTTCAGCCCGGAGTTCTTGAACCGGATCGACGAGATCGTGGTCTTTCATCAATTGGACAAGACGCATCTCTTCAATATCCTGGACATCCTCTTGGGTGAACTGAACCTTCGTCTCCGCGACAAGGGCGTGGAGCTTGAGGTCGATGACGACGTGAAAGCGTGGTTGATCAAAGAAGGGTACGAGCCGCTCTACGGAGCCAGACCGATGCGCCGGACGATTCAGCGCGCGATCGGCGATCCACTCTCCGAGGAGATGATCAGAGGACGATTCAAGGAATCTCGAAAGATCCGCGTGGTGCTTCGCGACGGCGCTCCAGCATTCATCGAGCAGGAGGCAATGGCCGGCGTCTAATTTCCAGACCCTGTACCTGCGCGGCCTCTTTGCATGGAGTTAGGACAAGGCCCTTGTGGCATTAGTGGCCACAAGGGCCTTGTTATTTAGGTCCTTGCAGCGTATCTTTTTTGTCGATCCAACGGCGTAATCAAATGATTTCATGATGACCTGCATTGAACAGCCAGCTGCCACCTGGATACCGGGCCCCATTCTTGGGATCGAAACGTCATGCGATGAAACAGCTGCATCGGCGCTTGCCGCAGACGGCTCCGTCCTCTCGAACGTTATTGCGTCACAACATGATGTGCACCAGCGATTTGGAGGCGTCGTTCCCGAGCTTGCCTCCCGTGCCCACGTTGAGTCGGTTGAGCGTGTCTCCACTACGGCACTCCAACAAGCCGGTCTTGTATGGACGGATCTCGCCGGAATTGCCGTCACTCAAGGCCCAGGACTGGCAGGTGCTTTGCTCGTCGGGGTCAACTATGCAAAAGCGTTGGCCTATGCTTTGAATATTCCGGTGGTCGGCGTGAGTCATCTTGAGGGCCATATCGCCTCCGCCTGGCTGAAGGATCCAGCATTTCCCTTACCCTGCGTAGTTCTGGTTGTTTCTGGTGGCCATACCCATCTCTATTATAAGGATGTAAGTGGTCACTGCCGCCTCCTAGGAGCTACCAGAGATGATGCGGCAGGGGAGGCCTTTGACAAGGGCGCTCAATTACTTGGCTTGGAATTTCCAGGGGGGCCAGCCATCGATCGTCTGGCTCGACAGGGAAATCCTGCCACCATTGCATTTCCCCGTTCCTATCTCAAAAGTGGAAGTCATGAGTTTAGTTTTAGTGGTTTAAAGACAGCATTGCTCTATAAACTTCAAGTAATGAATGAACAGTCTCGCATGGCAAGCATTGCTGACTTGGCGGCTGGTTATCAGGAGGCCATCGTGAGCGTCTTAGTTGAAAAGTCGTTTGCCGCAGTTCGGTCATCCGGCGTCCGTGCGTTAGCCGTTGTTGGAGGGGTGTCCGCCAACTCTCGATTGCGCGCGTTGCTTCAAGAACGAGCAACTTCTGAGAGCGTGGAGTTGAGTCTTCCTCCGCTGTCCTACTGTACCGACAATGCCGCAATGATAGCGTCAGCAGGGAGGCAGGCTCTTCGCACTGGGCTCCGTGCATCATTGGACATGGATGCCAACGCCTCGCTGGCTTGTTCATTTGGTCTGTCTGGTTTATCTGGTCTATCTAGTTGATGATGTCCATCTGGTCTGTCCGGTGGGTCTTGCCCGTGCGATCAGTTGACTAGAAACACGGAATAGACCTCTCTGCCCAGATAGACCGAACAAACGAGAAAGACCGAATAGACCAGACAGACCAGGCTTCCGACGACGATAAGGAAACGCCGGCCATTCCAGAAATTCACGGACAGGTTCTGGGTCTCCGCGCCGGCCAGCTCTCCATGCTTGAGCGGCTCTATCGACGGCGTATGCCCGTGGATGAAGTCCTCTCAGCTGAAGCGGCAAAAACCCTCGCACAGTTTACGCATGAGATTCGGCGTCCCATTGGACTGGTCATTACCAGGCGGGGAGCTGTCCAAGATGTGTTGGTGGGAGCTGGCGCCGAGCCTTCGCCGACGACTCTGGCCACATTTCGCGCAAGTCCGCGATCGCTGCGCGGCCTTCGCTTGATACGTTCGCAATTAAAGGAATTACCCCTGACTCAGGAAGAGCTTACGATGCTGGGGCTGCTCCGGCTCGACATGATCGGAACATTGGCTGTGACCCCCAAAGGCGAACCAGGGGTACTCTCCCTGGCCCATCTGAATCCACCCAGTCCACAGGGGCAGCTGTATACCCTCTTGAAGCCTACTCTGGTGCATCAATGCCCGGTGAACTTTGAGACGTTCATTCGCGAATTAGAGGCAGATCTCCAGCGTCAGAGTGGTTCTCATACGACGGCTCAGGGTCAGACCGCCATCCTCGTGAGCGCTTCGCCCAAGAGTAAGGCCGACCAGGAAGAACGCCTCGCCGAATTGGCAGAGCTGGCTTCCTCGGCAGACCTCACGGTGATCGATCGATTAGTGCAACGGACACAGGGCGGTGGCCGCCAGCGGTTTCAATTGGGAAGTGGAAAACTCAAGGATGTCCTGATGCAAGCGATGCAAAAGGGGGCGGACTTGCTCATCTTCGATCAAGACTTGGCCCCTGCACAGCTACGCGCCATTGCGGAGATCACCGATCTCACGGTCATTGATCGGACCCAGTTGATTCTCGACATCTTTGCGCAACGTGCACATAGCCGGGAAGGGAAAGTACAGGTCGAGTTGGCGCAACTCCGTTATCTGCTGCCCCGTCTCTCCGGTCAGGGAACGAGCCTTTCTCGTTTGGGCGGCGGCATCGGCAGCAGAGGGCCCGGTGAAACGAAGCTCGAAACGGATCGACGTCGTATCAGAGAGCGCATCGACTATTTGGACCGAGAGATTATGGGCTTTGCCCGTCACCAAGACCAACGGCGATCGCGCCGCATCCGGCAGGCATTCCCAGTCCTGTCCATCGTGGGCTATACGAACGCCGGCAAATCGACGTTGCTCAACGTCTTAACAAGAAGTCAGGTGGCCACGGCCCCACGCGTCTTTGAAACACTCGACACCACGAGCCGCAGGCTGCATTTCCCGCATGGCAGGGAAGTCATCATCACCGACACGGTGGGGTTTATTCGCGACCTGCCTAAAGATCTCCTCGCAGCCTTCAGAACGACGTTGGACGAAATGCGCGATGCCGATCTCCTCCTGCATGTGGCCGATGCAGGGGCGAAAGATTTAGATGCCCATATTGCATCGGTCGATACCGTGCTGCAAAGCCTCGCCCTCGATGAGATTCCACGGGTCTTGATATTCAACAAATGCGACCAGCTTCCGGCTGGGCAAGCGGAGGCTCTGTGCCGTCGGTATGGGGCGATCGGGATTTCTGCCCTACACCAGGAAACCTTGTCCCTGCTGATCCAGCAACTCGAAGAACGGCTGGCCATACTCGTCCCGCTGGATGGTTCTTCCGCAAAATCTGCCAGCCAGCCCTTCCCACTTGCATCTCGCCCTTAACCCGCTGCACAATTGCAAGATTTTGGTACCACCCATGACAACACAATCTCTGCCCTCGTCGGATCATCGAAGACGTCTCCGAGAGATATCGAAGACACTTCAACGGACGATGCCGAGCCCAAAGATGGAACTCGATCATCGTTCCCCTTGGGAATTGCTCGTAGCCACAATCCTCTCCGCCCAGTGCACCGACCAGCGAGTCAATCAAGTCACTCCATCGCTCTTTCGGCGTTATCGGCAACCGGCAGAGCTGGCTGCAGCTCGTCTTCCTGAACTCGAACAACTCATTCGTTCAACAGGATTCTTTAAGAACAAGGCGAAACATCTTGTCGCTTGCGGAAAAGCCATGATCGAGCGCTTCGGCGGCCAGGTTCCTCATACGATGGAGGAGTTGATCACCTTGCCGGGTGTCGGTAGAAAGACGGCGAATGTCGTACTCGGGAATGCTTTCGGCCAGCCCGGGATCGTCGTCGACACCCACGTGAAGCGCGTGGCGAAGCGACTCGGTCTGACCAGATCGGACAATCCGGAGCTGGTCGAACAAGACCTGCAGCAGCTCCTGCCGAAATCCCAGTGGACAACTGTCTCGCAACGATTATTACTGCATGGCCGCTACATCTGCCTTGCGAGAAAACCGCAGTGCCGCACCTGTTCGGTCTATCGGCATTGCCCATGGAAAGAGAAAGGCCCCCAATGATTCGTAGCATGACCGGTTTCGGTCGAAGACAGGCTCCCTGGCAGGACGGGTCCGTGACGGTGGAAATGCGTTCCGTCAACCATCGCTTTCTCGAAGTCGCCTGCCGCTTACCCAGGCCATTGAGCCACCTGGAAGACTCCTTGAAGAAAGCTATCCAGCAAAGCTGTACCCGTGGGCGTATAGACACGACAGTGACAGTCCAGGCAGGCAAAGGCCGTGCTGGAAGCGTCAATCTTGACCAACCTCTCGCGAAACAGTACCATCAGGCCCTCCGTACCCTGAAGAAGTCCCTTAAGCTCAGTGGGTCAATCGATCTGGCGCTCATGGCTGGGCTCCGTGACGTGCTGTCGGTATCGGACCAACCGACGGAAGACCCGCAATTGGCGAAGATCGTTCAGCAACTGACAACCCAGGCGCTGAAAGACCTTGAGGTCATGCGAACGCGCGAAGGGAAGGCCTTGGCAGAGGATATGAAAGCGCGGATTCAGACGATCCGGGGACATAAGACCCTCGTCGCAGCACGGACCCCTCTGCTCGCCCAGGAGATTTTCGACAAAATGAAGATCCGTGTGGAGAAGCTGCTGGGGTCGGAAATCCCCGACCCCCCTCGGCTTTATCAGGAGCTGGCCGTGTATGCGGACCGAGGAGACATTACAGAAGAAATAGTCAGACTGGACTCGCATATGATACAGTTTGAGCAGACGCTCGACCGTGCAGACTCTGTGGGCAAAACACTCGATTTTCTGCTCCAGGAAATCGGGCGTGAAGTCAACACGATCGGCTCAAAAGCCAATGACGCGGACATCGCCGGTCATGTGGTCCAGATGAAGGCCGAACTGGAACGTATTCGGGAACAGGTTCAGAACGTCGAATGAATTCAGCCCCCACGACCAGTCCCTCGGCGCCGGTATCCGGCCATCCGCGATCATCAACGGATCGGCGGGGAATTCTATTTATTATCTCCGCACCATCCGGAACGGGGAAAACCACGCTCTGCAAGCAACTCACGGTGAACCTTCCCGGGCTATGGCATTCCATTTCCTATACCACCAGGAAGCCGCGTCCAGGCGAAGAACATGGGAGCGACTATTATTTCGTCGATGAGAAGACATTTCAAGAGATGGCCGAGAAAAATGAATTCGTCGAGTGGGCTCACGTATATGGAAATCTCTACGGGACACCTTGGAAATCGCTGACAGAAAAGATCGATCAGGGGATCGATGTATTACTGGAGATTGACGTACAGGGGGCCATGCAGGTCAAAAAACGATTCGAGGATGCGGTGTCGATCTTTATTCTCCCTCCCTCGATGACCGTGCTCCGGTCCCGACTCCATACGAGGGCCTCCGATACGCCGGACGAGATTCAACGGCGGCTGCATAAAGTGAAAGAAGAGGTGTGGAGCTACCGGGAATACGCTTATATCGTTCGAAACGAAGACCTCAGCCGATCTCTTCGTGATCTCGAAAGCATCTTCTGGTCGGAACGCCTGAAGACAAAACGGTTGAATATGACGTGGCTCGAGAATAATTTCATTCTTGACGATGACCAGAAAACGGGAGATCGCAAAGATCTTCCCTAACCCAAAGGAGTACTGCTTCCATGATCGACATGTTGAGACTGTTGCCCCAATACACGACAGACGAGTTCGACTCACGCCACCGGCTGGCGATCATCGCAGCCCAGCGGGCGAAGCACATTTTGCAGGGGTCGCGTCATGTCCCTTCGCGCTTTACCAAAGAAACGACCATCGCCCTCGATGAAGTCCTCCGGGGGCAAATCAGCTACCTCGTCGGTCAAGAAGCTCGGGATGCCATGAAGGAAGCGAAGCGCGGGAAGGAAGGCGAAATGGAGCGCGTCGCCTTGATGACCGGCGACGATGCGAAAGAGATTAAGAAAGAGCTGAGCGTGTATGTCGACGATTCCCCGGCACCGGCGCCGGCTGAGAGCGAGGAATAAGAGAGGTAGCCAATGACGATATCCGGCTCCATCGGGCCGACATTGGTTGGCAAACAGATTGTGCTGGGCGTGACCGGCAGCATTGCGGCCTATAAGGCTATTGCATTGCTCCGGACCTTGCTCCGTGAAGGAGCAACGGTGCAGGTCGTGATGACACAGTCGGCCACGAAGTTCGTCACCCCGCTGACCTTTGAAGTGCTTTCCGGCCACCCCGTCTCAACGGATGTATTCGAAGCGCATCACGAGATGAAACATTTGTCGTTGTCCGAGCAGGCAGATGCCATCGTCATTGCCCCGGCCACGGCCAATTGTCTTGCAAAGTCAGCGTTGGGGCTGGGCGACGATTTGCTATCGACCCTGCTCCTTACGGCCCAGTGCCCGCTGATTCTGGCTCCTGCAATGGACGGAGGGATGTGGACTCATCCATCTGTTACCGAACACGTTGCAAAATTACGCGCTAGGGGAACGATCGTGGTGGATCCGGAAGTCGGCCCGTTGGCTTCCGGGCGGATCGGTCAAGGTCGTTTGGCAGAGGAAGCCACAATTTTGGAGGCTATTCAGGAAGCGCTGGCTCCACGACGCGATTGGCAAGGGCATCGTATTCTGGTTTCGGCAGGCCCGACGCAAGAGGCGATCGATCCGGTGCGCTTCATTTCAAACCGCTCCTCCGGCAAAATGGGCTATGCGATTGCCGAAGCCGCCCAGGCAAGGGGAGCACAGGTAGTCCTTGTCACCGGTCCTACGGCCTTATTACCGCCAAAAGGCATCGAGGTTGTTTCGGTCGCCACGGCTGAAGAAATGATGAAGGCTCTGTCCTCGCGCCTCGCATGGTCCACAACCATGATCATGGCAGCCGCGGTCGCAGATTTTCGCCCCACACATCCTGCCTCGCAAAAAATTCGAAAACAAGGGCGAACTGGCCAGACGCTTGAACTCGAACGGACCACGGATATCCTGGCATCCTTATCTGCTCAACGGACCACGCAACTCATGATCGGCTTCGCGGCTGAAACCAACGATCTGATCGCCCATGCGAAAGAGAAGCTGAAGGCGAAAGGGCTCGATCTTATTGTCGCCAACGATGTCACGATAGAAGGGGCGGGATTCGGCAGCGATCAGAATGCCGCCACATTGATCGACCGGCAGGGGGTCATGACAGAACTGCCGCTGATGCCGAAACGAGCGCTCGCTGATGCGATCTTGAATCGGGCGCAAGCACTACTCCGCGTCAAACAATCCGACCAGACATCCAAGCTGGTCAAGGGAAGACGCTAGAAGCCTATGGCTCAGAATCAGCAAGCCGCCGATATCTCCATGGAAATCGATCGATTGGCCACCCAGTTGGCTAAAGATCCACATTCCAAAGTGTTCATGCCACTGGCCGAAGAATACGGAAAAGCCGGGATGTGGCAGGAAGCAGCCGGCGTCCTCGAAGACGGACTGAAATTGTATCCCGGCTTCATTACTGCCATGGTTGCACTGGGACGCGCCTACGATCAGATGGGGCAGTCCACGAAGGCCAAGACTATTCTAGAAGAGTCCGTCAAGTTGAGCCCGGAGAATTTGCGCGCGCACCGGACTCTGATCAAAATTTATACGACTCAGGGACAGAAGGAATTGGCGCTACAATCCTGTGCCGTCATTCTGGCGGTCAACCCGCGAGATGAAGAGGCCCGCTCAGTCCAGTCTGCTTTAGGAGGACCGCTGAAACAAGAGAAGGAAGCGAAACAGCTCAAGCCAACTGGTTTGCTGAAGTCTACCCTCTCCCCCCAGCTGGCTGATGCATCGCCTGTTCCTGTCGAATTCACAGTGTCTGCCACAGAGACGAATTCCGTACCTGACCTGACTGCCTCACCGGAGAGCACATCGGAAATCATTTCTGCCGATCCACTGAGTGTGAAAGCGTTTCTTATGGAGACAGCCCTTCTCCAGGAAGATCAGATAGGGGAGCAACCAGCGATCACGGAACCGGATGTACAAGCCGCCGACACCGAGGTGATGACTCCTCCTTCTCCTGACTCAGGAGCTGTGGCTCAGCTGGAAGCCTGGCTGCGTGCCATTGAATCACGTCGTCAGGATCGCGATACAACGAACGAGCCGTCGCAATAAACTTCCTAATCTTTTTGCACGTTTGACCGGTCTCAGGCAGACTGCTACAATGCCTCCCGCTGGACCCCCAAGCACGAGGAATCGTCCTCATCTATCCAGCATGCACAGACAACAACATGCTACGAATACGAGTTCTGCACGGTCCAAATCTGAATCTTCTCGGGACCAGGGAGCAATCGATTTACGGCACCCTGTCCCTCGAAGCCCTGGATTCAGCCATCACGAAGCTGGCGAAGGAGTTGGCAGTGGAGGTGGATCTGCGACAGTCGAATAGCGAGGGTGAACTGGTCAGCTGGATCCAAGAAGCTCGGACGGGATACCACGGGATCATCATTAACCCTGCCGGTTATACTCACACCAGCATAGCAATTCGAGACGCCATTGCGGCGGTCGGATTGCCGACAGTTGAGGTCCATCTGTCCAATATTCATCAGCGGGAAGAGTTTCGCCATCGGTCTTATATTGCAGGAGTCGCCCTCGGACAGATTGCCGGCTTGGGTCCGACCGGCTATCTCCTCGCCCTGCGCGGCCTGCACGACCACTTGACCGCATCACGACGCGAGAAGAAGACATCCGCACCGGCAAAATTGCGTCGAACGGCAAAGTGAATGAGACAGCGGAGCCAGACGAGCGGATTTTTACAGTCTGAAGGGAGTACCGAGTGATTTCCACGACAGATTTTCGCGGTGGCGTGCGGCTCATGGTCGATAACCAGCCCTTTTACATCGTTGAGTTTCAACATGTAAAACCAGTTAAAGGTGGAGCGTTCGTGCGCACGAAGCTCAAGAGCTATCTTTCGGGCAATGTCCTGGATCGCACCTTCCGATCAGGAGAGCGGTTCGAAGAACCGGATCTCGAAGAACGGACTATGCAATTCCTCTATGCGACTGACGATGCCTATACCTTTATGGACACGGAGACCTTTGAGCAACTGACGTTCGAAAAGGGCAAGCTCGGCGGCAATGCAGACCTCTTGAAAGAAGACATGACGGTGAAGATCCTCGTGTACGAACATCGTCCGATCGACGTCGAGCTGCCCAACTTTATCGAACTAAGAGTCAGCGATACCGATCCGGGTTTCCGTGGCGATACCGCAACAGGAGGCACCAAACTCGCCACCCTTGAAACCGGTGCCACCATCAAGGTTCCGCTCTATATGGAAACAGGGACTGTCATTAGAATCGATACTCGTACACGAGAATATGTGGAGCGTGTTCGGTGAGCAAACGGACGTCTGGCAAATCAAAGAAGGGTGTGCCGCCGATCATTCTGCCTCAGGCCTTTGCTCCGACCCAGAGCGGGCAAAACTCGCGCTTACTGTCGGGACAACAGACCAAAGACATTCAGGAATTGATCGAGCTATTAAAGAAAAATAACCTGACCGAATTGGAGTTGGAGCGAGACGGACTCAGAATTCGCGTGCGACAGGAGGTCGGAGTTAGGACAATCTCAAGCGCTGTTGCCGAGCAGGGAACGGCCGGATCGACTTCAGCCGTTCACGCGCCCACCGTGGCCGGCACTCAGACCGAAAACACGACAGGGATGGTCACCATCGTGTCTCCGATCGTCGGAACGTTCTATCGGTCTCCCTCTCCTGATGCCGACCCCTATGTTGAAGAGGGCGATTATGTGAAAATTGGGCAGGTTCTGTGCATCGTCGAAGCGATGAAGTTGATGAACGAAATCGAATCGGAGGTCAATGGGCGGGTCACGAAAATTTTGGCCGAAAGTACCAAGCCGGTGGAGTATGGCCAAGCGCTCTTCCTCGTCGATCCGACAGCCACGCCTTAGTCTTCTTCCCTCGATCCACATCGGAGTACTCGATTGTTCAAGAAAGTATTGATAGCCAATCGCGGTGAGATTGCGCTCCGCGTGATTCGCGCCTGTAAGGAGCTCGGCATTAAGACCGTGGCAATCTTTTCTGAGGCCGATGCGGCGAGCCTCCATGTCCGCGCAGCCGATGAGAAGATCTGCGTCGGGCCTTCTGACGCAGCGCTGAGCTACAGAAATATTCCAAACGTCCTGAGCGCCGCCGAGATCACCGGGGCGGATGCTATCCATCCCGGCTACGGTTTCCTTTCCGAGAACGCTCATTTTGCTGAAGTGTGCGAGTCCATCGGCGTCAAATTCATCGGCCCAACGTCCGAACACATCGCCCTCCTGGGCGACAAGGCCAAGGCGCGTGAAATCGTTGCCCGCCGTGGCTTACCCGTTACGCCAGGCAGCCCCGGCGAACTGAAGAGCGAACAGGGAGCCCTCGAAGCCGCAGGCAAGGTCGGCTATCCCGTGATCATCAAAGCCTCAGCCGGTGGGGGAGGACGCGGCATGCGCGTCGTCAATAAAGCCGAGGATCTTGCCCGCGCGTTTCAAGCCGCTCAGGCCGAAGCAAAAACTACTTTCGGGAACGATGCCGTCTACCTTGAACGATATTTTCTCGAACCTCGCCATATTGAAGTGCAGATTGTCGCCGACCATCGAGGGCATGTCGTACATCTCGGCGAGCGCGACTGCTCGATCCAACGCCGGCATCAGAAATTGCTTGAAGAAACGCCGTCGCCTGCCGTCGACGAAAAACTCAGACGGGAAATCTGT
>JANOJM010000214.1:0-14619 GCA_031418735.1 Nitrospiraceae bacterium
TGTAATCCCACAATGATAATGTCCGCTTTTGCCAAAGTAGAAATGTCCTCTTCGTTGCTAGACTGCTGGCTTTCAGACGGAGGGCCGGATGGTCGGAGAGGACAGGGTCATCATGAGTGTGAAGGAACTCAGGCGGGTGCATGTAATTCGCCAGACGATGGAGAAGAAGCTGACGCAGGTCCAGGCGGGCACTGTGCTGGGGCTGACGCCACGCCACGTCCGGCGCCTTATCGAGCGGGTTGAGCAAGCGGGCGACCAGGGGCTGGCGCATCGGGGACGGGGGAAACTATCGAACCGGCGGATCCCGGACAAACGCAAGGCCATGGCCCTGCAGCTGTGCGAGCAGCGGTATGGGGATTTTGGACCGACGTTGGCAGCCGAGAAGCTGACCGAGCGCCACGGCATTACGCTCAGCGATGAGACCCTGCGACGGTGGCTGCGGGAGCGCGGCGTCGTGCACTTCACACGGCGGAAGCGGCCGCATCGGGCGTGGCGGGAGCGGAGAGCGCACGTGGGGGCACTCCTCCAACTGGATGGCTCCCACCATGACTGGTTCGAGGGGCGCGGGCCTCGTTGTGTGCTGATGGCCTACATTGACGATGCGAACAGCCGGGTGTTTGCCCGGTTCTATGCGTACGAAGGCACCATTCCGGCGATGGACAGCTTTCAGCGCTATGTGACTCGGTATGGGATTCCGCTGGCCATCTACGCCGACAAACATACGACCTATCAATCGCCAGTCCCGCCCACCGTGGACGAGCAGTTGGCGGGGGTGACGCCTACGAGTCAGTTTGGGCGAGCGCTGGGCGAGCTGGGGGTCGAGCTCATCGCGGCCCATTCGCCGCAGGCCAAGGGGCGGGTGGAGCGGCTGTTCAAGACGGTGCAGGATCGCCTGGTAAAAGAGCTGCGCCTGGCAGACATCGCCACGCTCGAGGCCGCGAATCGGTTCCTGGAGGAGTGGCTACCAATCTACAATCGGCGCTTCACGGTCCCGCCGGCCCAGGCCGCCGATCTGCATCGGCCGAAACCAGCGGGCGGGGATCTGACCCGGATCCTGTGCATCAAGACCACCCGGGGCCTGCGCCGTGACTGGACGGTGGCCCACCATGGGCAGCTCTATCAAGTGCGGAGCAATGTCCGGACGACCCACGTCATCGTCGAAGACCGAGTGGATGGGACGATGCGGATGACCCACAACGGTCGGCCGCTCACGTATCAGGCGATCGTCGCGCGTCCGCTGCGCGTGCCGTCCCCTCCCAAGATCGCGCGCCCGCAGCGCACGGTCACGCCGACACGCACGCATCCGTGGCGCAAGCGCCTGCTGCCGGAAGGAAGAAGACACGCGGCGGTGGGCATCACATAAACCGGACATTTCTACTATGGCTTGACAGTTGACTCGGAGTGCCTTGTGAATTTACTCTGCGAATGTATACTAGCCCGAGGAACGTTAGGGCATGATGACCGCTATGTCACTTGACCTGCGAGAGTTTACACCGGGAGCCTTGCTCCGCAATCCACATTTTATGACCGTGCTTCCGGGCCGTTGGCCTCGCCGGGCGCTTCTTACCGGAATGCCGATTGAATCGCGGCTCTTCACCACGGAGTCCCACACCCAGCTACTCGGGTTCTGCCACTGGCAACCACACCGAACAGCATGCCAGACCGTGGTACTCCTGCACGGCCTGGAAGGCTGCAGTGAGTCTCACTATATGCGAGGGATCGCCGCAAAAGCTTATCGCGCAGGATTCAACGTCATCCGTATGAATCAGCGTACTTGCGGCGGGACCGAACACCTTACGCCGACGCTCTACAACAGCGGCTTGAGTCATGACTATAGAACCATCGTCCATGAGTTGGCGCGTGTAGATGGGCTCAATCGGATTTGGCTTGTCGGCTATTCGTTGGGAGGGAATCTCGTGCTGAAAGCAGCCGGAGAGGTCGGCTCGTCAGAAACAGTGTTGGCCGGCGCGATCGCGGTCTGCCCGACGATCGATCCTGCGCAATGCGCCAAGGCTTTGGAAGCCCCCCGGAACTGGGTCTATCACTATCACTTCTTGACTCAACTCAAACGGCGCATACGGCGGAAAGCGGTGCTCTTCCCCGGTAAATGGAATCTCACAGGACTTGACCTCATTCGCACCCTCAGCGAATTCGACGACCGCTACACGGCTCCGGACGGGGGGTATACCAGTGGCGCCGACTATTACGATCGTTCAGGTGCTTGCAATGTGCTCGACTCCATCAACGTTCCTACCCTCATCATCACGGCACAGGACGATCCCTTCATTCCCTATTCCATGTTTACGTCGCCGCTGATTCAGCGCCATCCGAAGATTCGGGTGATCGCGCCGCGCCACGGAGGCCATTGTGGGTTCTTTCAATGGACAAGCAACGGAGAAGATCCCTACTGGGCCGAGAATCGGATTGTGGACTTCTTGCAGGAACGTATAGAGCCCACCCCAATCAAAATCGCTAACTATAAATGAACGTCGGGCTAGTCCAGCGATTCGACGGCGACGCGTAACCGCTCGGTCAACTCCATCGCCGCGATCGGTTCTTCCGGGGCGTGTGCGACTTTGATCGGCTCTCCGACGATGACACGCAATCGCGGGAAGCCGATTCTGCCGCGCGAGAGGGCCCGTGCCGTGCCGACGAGGCGGACCGGCACAAGCGGCGAGCCCGTCAGGAGCGCTGCGTGCGCGGCGCCCTGCTTCCATACACGGTTGCCGTGGACGGCACCCTGCGGGAAGATCACGACTACCTGTCCTGCAGCGAGTGCCTGCAGCACCTGCGCGGCAGCGAGGTAGTCGGTGTGGCTCCGCTCAATCGAGATTGCGCCGAGGCCGTCGAGCATCCATGCGAGCAGCCGAGATCGCCAGAGTTCCGCTTTCGCGACGAAACGCAGTTCCCGCGAGATTGCCGCACCGACGATGATCGGGTCGAGCATCGACTCATGATTCGGTGCGACGACCACAGGCCCTGTCGCGGGCAGGCGATCGGCGCCGACCACCTCGATTCGATAAATCGCGCGCACCAATCCACCGAAGGCACGGCGAACCTGCTCATAGGTCGGAGCGGAGGACGGAATGAAGTCCTTATCTTTGTGCACCCGATGGCCGACAAGAGTTTCCATTAATTTTTGTTCCGACATGGATCGTATCGGCTCGTATTGTTCATGAGCGCTCTCGTTGGAATAGCGGATTTGCTGCTGCGTACTTCGTCGCCCGTCCCGCCGGTCTTGTCGATTCACTGATGAAACGCTAGGACCGGGCATGGAGCCTTGTGCACAACGGCATGAGATACGCTGCCGAGCACAAAGCGGGTGATTCCCTGCCTGCCCCTTGTGCCCATCAGAATCAGATCCGATCGCAGAGTGGTCGCTTGTTGCAGAATGATGGTGGACGGTATTCCGACCAGGGCGACTCCGTGCGCCCGATAACCGATGGCGCGTAGACGTTCTGCCACGCCCTCGATGTAGTCGGCTTGCTTCTCCAGTATCTCGGTAGCGGCGGTGGCTGTTGCTGTACCGACCGGCCACGGCGGCTCGGTCCAAGGCAAAATGGTCAGCAGGGTTATCTCAACTCCTTCGTGAAATGGTTTGAGTTGGAGAAAACGAATCGCGGCTTCCGCGTCGTATGGACCTTCGAGCGGAAGCAGGATCTGTTTCATGGCCTTGACCGGGCCGTTCACGATCAACGTGGCGCAAGGGGCCAGGGTGAGGATGCGATGCGACACACTGCCGAGCAGCCGTTCCTTGATGGGGCCAAGACCCCTGGCTCCCATCACGATGAGATCGGCTTTCTGTTCTTCGGCCATCGACAGGATCGTTTTTGCTGGAGACCCGATTCGAATGTGCTTTGTCGTAGGGCCTGCATGCAGCGGAAGGAGGGACTGTACCCTATCGAGCAGCCGCTCGCCGTCTTCCCTCATACTCTGTTCAAGAGTTTTATAAAGTTCCTCTGCTGCTTCCGGCATCATCTCGGGGTAGGCCGGCCTGGGGACATCCAGCGCATGAAGCAGGGTGAGCTGTTCCGCCCGGGCCATGTATTTCATGACGTGAACAGCCTCATAGGAATTATCCGATCCGTCTACAACCAGTAGGGTTTTCATCGAAGCCGCTCCTTAAAAGACCGTTATTTGGTCTATTTGGTTTGTCTGGTTTTTTGTTTGAATGAAACTAACCAGGCAACCAAAATAAACCAGATCAACCAGATAACCAGACAGATAGCTTCGCACTACCCAGAGTCTGAGCAAGTCCAGTGCCGTCGCCTGCACAGGCGGGTGAGGCGTGAAGGGTGGGGGGGAAGGGGTGAGGAGCAAAGACATTTGCCCGATCGATCCCCTCACGCCTTACGCCTCACTCCTCACGTCTGCTGTGGCCTTCTGCCACAGCAGAGAAAATTGAGCTGTAGCAAGATACCCCCCGGCACGATGTAAACAGCCAATGGCAGATGGTGGATGGCCTGACGAAAAAGACAAAGTCCTTATTTCCATAAGCCATTCGCCATAAGCCATTAGCTTTGGTCTGGTGGCACCGGCCTTGCTGATAACAGAGAATGAGTCAAACCTTTGGGAGGTCACATGGCTGAATCGCTCTTCACGAAGATCCTTGTACCGGTAGACTTTTCTCCTTGTTCGGAAGAAGCCTTCCGTGTCGCATTGACTCTTGCCAAGACATTTCAAGCCCAGTTGCTGTTGTTGCATGTGATCGACACGAGTGCCCTGGCGACATTCAATCAACTGGGGTTATTGGCGGTGCCCTCTGACGCACAGGGCCAGAAGCGGCGGCTGCGCCATCATGCGCGACTCAATGTGCGACGATTGCTGGAATCAGAGTCGACCAAGGGTGTGACCGTGACGCGAATTGTATTGGAGGGCGGGCCGTTTGTGGAGATCGCGAAGACGGCTCGGAAGGAACAAGTGGATCTGGTGGTGATGGGGAGTTATGGAGGGCGCTCAGGTAACGTGGACAAGATCTTTTTCGGCAGTACGGCAGAAAAGGTGGTGCGGACTGCTGGTTGTCCGGTTCTCACCGTTCCGTTGTCAGCCAAGCCGAGTCGTTCGTCTTTGGTGAAAGGTGAAACGTTTCAAAGGAGGAATCTATGAAAAGTCAGAAGGTGCAGTGGGGATGGGTGCTTGTGCTTGCCGTCACGTGCGGGTTTTGGTGGGAAACGGCGGGGACGATTTTCGCTCAGTCGGAGCAAGTCGTCGAAGTCACAATCAAGGATTTCAAGTTCGTGACGAAGCAGGGAGTGCTCCGCCTTGGATTCCCCTCAGTGATCAAGGTCAGAAACGAGGATGCCGAACGGCACGACTTTGGTTCGACCATGTTCGAGGGCCTTCCAACTCAGATCGAGAAGGACGGGGTAATCGTCTATGGCCGAGGCCTGGGTGGAGTATTTCTCGATCCTAAACGGGATGCGGTCATTCGGTTCAACATGTCACGGCCTGGCCGGCATGAGTTCAGGTGCTCGATCCATCCGAACATGAAGGGTGAGTTGCTCTTGCTCAGCGCGGAAGCGGTGTAAGAAACAGGAACCGTGAAACGTTAGACGTGAAAGGTGAAACGTAAAATGCGAATGCTTTTCCTTCGAAACCTTTCACCGTTTACATTTCACGTCTTACGGGCGGCCTTATGAGGAGACGCCACTCGTGATCAAGCGAATTTTGTTTGCGACAGACTTTTCACGATGGGCGAAGCGGGCGGAGGACTATGCCTGTGCGCTGGCCTGTTCGTGGAAGGTTTCCTTAACGGTACTGTCCGTTGCGGAATTTCCACCGGGGCTCAATCCCGACTACCCAGTCAATCAGCAATACTTGGCTGATCTACTCAAGCAGGCATCGTTGCAGTTAGACGACCTCAAAGGCCGTGCGGAGCTGCGCGGCATTGCGATCACGACGAGGACGGCTGCCGGCATTCCGAGTGAAGAGGTGATTGCTGCGGCGCGGGCGGAAGATTCAGACCTTATCGTCGTAGGGACCAGGGGCAAGACTGGCCTTGCCCACATCTTGTTAGGCAGTACTGCCGAGCGGGTCATTCGGGGCGCCCCCTGCCCAGTATTGACGGTGCGAACGGATCCGGCAGACACTGAAGAAGAGTCTGTCCTGACGAAGCCAGTCACGCTGGAGCGCATCCTCGTGCCGGTCGATTTTTCCGATTGTTCCCTCGATGCTTTGAAGTATGCAGTTGCGGTGGCGAAGCAGGCGAAGGCGTCCGTGATGTTACTGCATGTGCTGGAGCCGGTGTCCTATGGCTTGGACTTTACCCTCGGCACCAGCAGGGCGCGTCGTCTGGAAGTCGAGACCTGGACGAAACGACTGGAGGAGCTGGCTGCTACCCACCAGCATCCCGGCATGGTGGTGGAATCTCGGCTGCGGGGAGGCATTCCGGCTGATTCAATCTTAGATGCTGCTCAGACCCACCCCTGCGATCTTATCGTCATGGGCACGCACGGACGCCGTGGAATCTCGCATGCTCTGTCCGGCAGCGTGGCAGAGGCCGTTCTGAGAAAAGCACACTGTCCTGTCATCGCCGTGCGCAGCCAACAGTTCTGGACAGGCGATGCCGGAAGAAATGTCCCCAGTAATCCATAACTAATAAGGAGTCGGTGATGATGAGTGCACCAAAGCCAATAAAGAAAATGAAATCCTCGATGCGTTCGCCCCTGGCGGCATCGCCACAATCTATTGAGTTGCCGAATGGCATGAGGGATCGGATTGCGAATAAGGCGTTCGAATTGTGGCAAGAGCGGGGATATCGTGACGGACATGATTTTGAGGATTGGCTCGACGCAGAGGCCATCGTGATGGAAGAAATTCATGAAGCTCGCGAGTGAAACCACAGCCGGCCTCTGGGTGCCTCTTGTCCCGCCGCTCGACACGTTGATCGCTCGGCTAGACATCCTTTCGTCGGAGCCGGGGATGGCTGCCCAGCGACAGGTCGCCATGCGTCTTGCCCTCCAGCCCTATCTTGAAGGTGGCGCAGGGGCGTTGCTGTCCCCGCTGCCGCAGGAAACGGAATTAGCTAACCTCCTACTCTACGCCGACTTCTACCCGCAGGACGGGCAGCTGTCGTTGATCGAGCAGTTGCGCGACGTCATTACGGAACATATTCCACAAGAAGAGCGGGAGTGGTTGGATCCGCTGAAACATTCCTCTCTCGATCTGGCTGAATTCCTGTCGGTCGACGAGCAGGCTCAACGTCTGGTTTTCCGTTCGATAGGAAATGCGCGGGTCTATCGTGTGCCGGACGGAGCCTTTCGCAAGGAACTACAACCGGGACAGGTGCTTCTCACGAGACTGATCCGGGAACCTGGCGACGTCGAGTGGGAGCGGGCGGTCATTGCTGGCGCTGCAATCGCATTGTCCAACGAGGATGCGAAGAGCTTGCTAAATGCCACGCTCGATTATCGGCGGAAGCAGGAAATTTCCTCCGGATCTTTCGAACTCGGCGAGTGGCCGGAATTCGCCAAGCGCTATGGACATGTGTTGTTATGGACCTTCGCGCGCATGCGATTTGCCGCGCTCATCGACGCGGTGAAAAGTATTCACTATGTGGCAGAGGGAGGACAGCCCTATCTGTATGCCTTGGCCCTGTACGATCATTGCGAATACGGATACATGAATGACATGCTTGCAGGTCTTGAAGGATTCGAGCGTGAAGCGGCAGTCTCCCCACCCAGCGAAGCCTCAATCTCGAAGAAGGCGCAGCACTTCGTGCAGCGAGGGGCATCCGGTTCCCTTGAATCAGTGGTGGTCGCAAGACTAATCCTCACGGCGACCCAGTTATGGGTGGAGTGCGATTCGGGAGAGCGGCTCGATACCGTCAAACACAAGCTGGCGGCAATGTTCGGATTCTCTCTTCATTTCCGTGGCGAGACTTGCACGCCACCACCGCGACAACTCAAGGAGTCTGAGTTGGCCATCGATGGGCCTCTGACGTTGGTGATTTCAGTGAAGGAAGATCGTGCCCTCTTGAACGGATTATTAGAGACTTTGTACTTAGATTGGGCGGAACGGGCCTGCCCCTCGCTGGAGAATCACATGCCGCGTCACGTCGCAACGTCAGCAGCCGGTCGCGAGCAGGTTGTCGCCGTGATTGCCGACATGGAGCGCCACGACCCTGGAAGCAGGCGCGTGGGACAGGCATCGTTCGACTATAACAGGCTGAGAGCCCATGTGGGGCTCGACTAGCAGGATGCTGAAAAAGCCCGCCAGCGGCGTTCTCGCTTCGCGCAGAGGCTCAACGTACGGCACAGAGTACGCCTTCGCCTCTTCGCTCGCTGCGGCTTTGCTGGACGGACTTTTTGAGCATCCTGAATAGTTTTGCAGTCTGCGAGGTGAAGAGATGACAACTCGGCACATGACTCAGCTCACTGAGACGCTCGAAACTTGCCGTCCTGTCCCGCCGGACAAGCCGAACATCCTCAAGACCCTTCTGGCTGTCCAGTCTGTTCTGGGATATGTGCCGACAAGTGATCTCCCTCAGATTGCACAGGTATTAGGGGTGACGATTGCCCAAGTCGCCGGGGTCTTGTCCTATTATTCCGACCTCCGGACTCAGCCACCTAGCGGGCATCTCATTCGGGTCTGCATGGGAGAATCCTGTATGGCCAACCATGGCGTGCGACTCCTCCGTGCAATCCAAGATCAGGTGTGTGTCGCTGTTGGAGACAGAACGCAGGCAGAGCGGTTCACTGTGGAGCAGATGTCCTGCGCGGGAAACTGCGCTGTGTCGCCGACCGTGATCGTTGACGACGAAGTGTACGGGCGCGTCGTGCCCTCGCAGGCGGCGGCGTTGCTGGAACGATACAAATAAGTTCTGAGTTGTGAGTGCTGAACACGTTTTCTCGTTCATAACTCAGCACTCATCATTCAGAACTCAGAACTGGAGCGATAGCGACATGGTTCGGCTCTATCTTGCCAACGATACCTCCTCCCGTGCGGCCGGCGCCGGACGACTTGCCGATGCCTGGAGCGAGCGTCCCGAGATTCAACTGATTCGCACGTCCTCGCGCGGAGCCTTTTTTCTAGAGCCGATGGTGGAGCGCGATATGCTCAACGGGCGTGAGGCCTGGTTCAACGTATCGCCAAACGACTTGCCTCGCATCGTGGCCGGGGTAGGTGGGACGCCGGTTGCAGAGATACCATTTTTACAACAACAGACTCGCTTTACCTTTGCCAACTTCGGCATCACCGAGCCGCTCGCAATCGATGAATATCAAACTGGGGGGGGTCTCAAGGGATTGGCAGCAGCACAAGGCCTGTCGCCGGAGGCGATTGTCGAAGAGTTGCGGATTTCCCAACTGCGAGGTCGCGGGGGTGCGGCGTTTCCCGTGTGGAAAAAGTGGCAGGTTGCGCAGCGGGTTAGGGCAGAGCAGAAGTATGTCGTGGCGAATGCCGACGAAGGGGACGCCGGCACCTATTGCGATCGGATGATCATGGAGGGAGATCCCTTCAGATTGATCGAAGGGATGCTCATCTGTGCCAGGGCGATTGGGGCGACGCGAGGCTATATCTATTGCCGGTATGAATACCCGGCGGCGGCGCAGACTATGCGGTTTGCAATTCAGAAGGCGCGCGAGGCGGACCTGTTGGACTGCGACGACGATCCATTCGATCTTGAGGTGGTGGTCGGCGCCGGCTCCTATGTCTGCGGCGAGGAAACAGCCCTGCTGGAATCACTGGAGGGTCGCCGTGGTGTCGTGTTGGCAAAGCCACCCTACCCGGCTGAATCAGGACTCTATGGCAAACCGACGATCGTCAGCAACGTCCTGACGTTCGCGACGATTCCCAACATTCTAGCAAACGGCGGCGCCTGGCATGCCTCCCTCGGCACTGAAGGGTCGTGCGGGACGATGGCGCTGCAGCTTGGTGGCAGGGTGAAGCAGCCTGGTTTGGTGGAAGTTCCCTTTGGACTGACGCTCCGTGATGTCTTGGATCGATTCGGCGGTGGCATGATACCGGGCTCACGGTTCAAAGCCGTGCAGGTCGGGGGGCCGTTGGGGAGTCTCTTTCCTGAATCTCAACTCGATATTCCTATCGGCTATGACGCCTTTGCCAAGGCTGGAGCCATTCTTGGACATGGGGGTATCGTCGTCTACGATGATCAGACGGACATGGTTGAGTTGGCACGGCACTTCATGGCTTTCACAGCGGACGAATCTTGTGGGAAATGCACGCCCTGCCGGGTTGGTTCGGTGCGCGGCCGTGAAATTCTCGAACGGATTCAGAGCGGCCAGGGAACCGCGGAGGATCTCGTTCTCTTATCTGACCTTGGAGAAACTATGAAAGCGACCAGCCTCTGTGCGTTAGGGGGACGTGCCCCCTATCCGGTGTTGACGGCGATTGAACATTTTCCGAATGAATTCAAGTGGCGTCAGAACGTCTAAAAGTCTGAATGTCATCAGGTCTCAAAAGCGGTAAGATTTTCCGACTTGAAGACTTTCAAGCGGATAGACCGTAAAGAGAGAACGATGCAACTCAATATCAATGGCAAGACAGTGGGCGCCGAACCAGGCGACACGGTCTACCAGGCTGCCAAGAAGGCAGGGATTTCGATCCCCAGCCTCTGCGTCTCGCATCACCTCGCTCCCTTCGGTTCCTGCCGACTCTGTATCTGTGAAATTGACGGGCAATCAGGGACTCCCGCCTCCTGCACGACTCCGGTCAGATCTGACATGGTCGTCCGAACCGAGAGCGACAGTCTCAGGCGGCATCGCCACAATATCGTTGAACTGTATCTGTCTGAACTGCCTGAGGGGAGTGGGACATCGGGGCCATTGCGCGAACTGGCGCTCGCATGCGGTGTCGATAGAGTTCGGTATCCCGACGGGGCGCGCAGCAAGCGCGCTTCCGTGCGCGATGACTCGAATCCGTTCTTCACCTTCGACAATGCAGCCTGTATTTCCTGCGCACGCTGTGTGCGGGCCTGCGATGAAATTCAAGGGACTCATGCCTTGACAATGTTCGGGCGTGGGTTTTCAGTGAGGCCTACAGCAGGGGGGGGATCTCTCATGAGCGAGACGGCAGCGTTTGCCACATCCAACTGTGTCTCCTGTGGTGCCTGTGTAAAGGAATGTCCGACTGGTGCGCTCATGGAGAAAACAGTATTGGAACAGGGAATGCCTACCAGCATCGTGCGCACGACGTGCGCCTATTGTGGTGTCGGCTGTGCGTTCGACGCCGGCGTGCGGGATGGACGGGTCGTTCAGATGATTCCGGCAGATGATGGGCCTTCGAACTTGGGGCATGCCTGCATGAAGGGACGGTTCGGTTGGACCTACAACAATGCACCGGATCGGCTAAGCGTCCCGCTGCTGCGACGGGGCAACGACTGGGAAGAGATTTCCTGGGAAGCGGCCTTGGATCTGGTTGCACAGGAGTTCACGCGCATCAAGGGCGCATTCGGCCCGGATGCCCTCGCAACTATTTCATCCAGCCGGGGCACGAACGAAGAAAATTATCTCTTCGCCAAGTTCATGCGTTGCGTGATTGGTACGAACCATATCGACAACTGTGCCAGGGTCTGCCACAGCGCGACCGTCACCGGCATGATGGACACGCTCGGCGCCTCCGCTGCGACCAATTCCCTTCAGGATCTTGATGTGGCTCAGCTGATCATGGTGGTTGGAGCGAATCCGACGGAGTCCCATCCGGTTGTCGGAGCCAGGATCAAGCAGGCGCATCGGCGAGGGGTGCCCTTGATCGTGATCGATCCCAGGCGAACGGAGTTGGCGCGGCTCGCCGATCTCCATCTACAACTGCGACCAGGCAGCAACGTCGCCTTGCTCAATGCGATGGGCCATGTCCTGGTCAAGGAAGGGCTCCTCGATCGGGCCTTCCTTGCGGCAAGGACCGAAGGAATCGAAGATTGGATCAAGACCGTTTCGGACTGTAGTCCGGAAGCAGCTGAAGCCATTACCGGTGTGCCGGCCCATCTTATCGGCCAGGCTGCGCGACTCTATGGGAGTAGCGGCGCCTCGTACTGTTGTCATGGTCTTGGTATAACGGAGCACCGCTGGGGCAGTCATGGGGTCATCGCGCTCTGTAACCTCGCCTTGGCCACAGGCAACATTGGAAGGCCCGGCACCGGCATCAATCCCTTGCGCGGACAAAATAATGTGCAGGGAGCCTCGGACATGGGCTGCCTCCCGACCTACTTCACCGGCTACCAGAGCTTGGACGACCCGAAGCTGGCAACGCTTCATCAAACCATCACCGGCCGTCCCTTGCCCACGAAGCGCGGCATGAAAACGCCTGACATGTGGGACGCGGCGATTGCTGGACGGCTCAAGGGTCTTTGGATCATCGGCTATGACGTCGCGCAGACCGACCCGAATTTGAAGAAAGTGCGCGAAGCGTTGAAGCAGGTAGAGTTTCTGGTGGTGCAAGACTTGTTTCTCAGCGAGACCGCGAAGTTCGCGCATTTGGTATTGCCCGGCGCATCGTTCTTAGAAAAGGACGGCACGTTCACCAATCTTGAACGGCGTATTCAGCGGATCAGGAAAGCGGTGGAGCCGCCGAATGGAGTTCTCCCGGATTGGCAAGTGGTCTGCGAAGTCTCAACCAGGATGGGCTATCCCATGCCCTACCGGCATCCCTCGGAGATCATGGACGAGATTGCGACGCTCACACCGACATTCGCCGGTGTGTCCTACGACCGGCTCGAGCAACATGCAGGGCTGCAATGGCCGGCGCCGACCGCCACGCACGAAGGCACAGCGCTGATGCACCAGGAGACCTTTCCAAAGGGGAAGGCACACTTTGTCGCCGTCGAGTACTTGCCGCCTGGTGAAGCTGCGAGCAAGGACTATCCTTTCGTGTTGACCACGGGCCGTATTCTTCAACATTACAATTGCGGAGCCCAAACACGCCGGACGGACATACTCGAATTGGTCGATACCGATGTGCTGGAAATGCATCCGGCCGATATGGAGAGACTGCAGTTGCGTGACGATGAGATCGTTCGTGTGGTGAGTGCTCGTGGCGAGGCCCTCCTCCCAGTTGTGGGGAGTGAACGAGTTCTGTTGGGGCATCTGTTCACCAGCTTTCACTTTCCCGCTTCAACGGTGAACGATTTGCTCTCGTCGAGTGCGGATGACAGTTCAAAATGCCCGGAGTACAAGGTGTCTGCCGTGCGCGTGGAGCCGATTGAACGGGACGAACTCGATCCGGAAGATGAAGTGGAACTGCGGCACATGCGGCGTCAACTGATTACATAATGATAGCGGTCAGCGATCAGCCGTCAGCTTTCAGTGGGTAGATCTTGAAAGATTTCGAGCTGACTGCTGATGGCTGAAAGCTGATCGCTCGAATAACCATGGATCAAACAATCGCCACGCCGACTTCCCTGCTCGATGCCTACGCTCCCGCGCAGATAGCTCTGCGGGTGCGTGAGGTTGGGGTCACAAAAGCCGCGATGCCGGTCCTGACCATGTTCGCCCTGGCCGTCTTGGCCGGGGCTTTTATTGCGCTTGGCGCACTGTTCTACACCGTCACCGTGACGACTGGGAACAAGGTTGCGGTTCCCTTCGGCCTCCTCCGCCTCGCAGGGGGCGTCGCGTTTAGTTTGGGACTTGTGCTGGTGGTGGTTGGTGGAGCGGAACTCTTTACTGGCAATAACCTGATTGCCATGGCCTGGGCTTCCGGTCGGGTGACGACACAACAAATCATGAGGAACTGGGGATGGGTCTATCTCGGCAACCTGGTCGGAGCAGTGGGAACAGCAGTCTTGATATGGCTGGCAGGCATACAGAGCATGGGCGACGGGGCTGTTGGAGAGACGATGGTTCAGATCGCGCGCAGCAAGATCGCACTCGATCCGGTTTTGACCATTGCGCGCGGAGTTCTCTGCAACGTGCTGGTCTGTTTAGCCGTCTGGTTATGCATGGGAGCGCGGAGCGTGACCGATAAGATTCTCGCCATCCTGTTCCCCATCACCGGGTTCGTCGCTTGCGGATTCGAGCATTCCGTGGCCAATATGTACTTTCTCCCGATCGGTGTAGCGCTTGCTGCGGGGACATCGGCGCCGCTTTCAGCTGTTGACGCGATCAGCAACCTTGCGCTTGTCACGATCGGTAACATCTTCGGCGGGACCGTACTCGTCGCGTTGGTCTATTGGACAGTGTATTTGAGAAGTTCACATGAGAATAAAGGAACCATCGCTTCATGAATTCTTCTCGCACAATCGTCGGCATCTTAGTCGGCGGCGGGCCGGCCCACGGCATCAACTGCGTCATCAGTGCCGCCACGATCCGAAGCATCGTGGGTGGTTGCGACGTGATCGGCATCTTCGACGGGTTCAAGTGGTTGATGGACGGGAGCACGAGTCATAAGAACGTCGGGTATGAGTTGCGCTGTGCCGATCCGATCCCCTTCGATATGGAGTACACACGCGATCTCGGATATTGTGCGGCGCAGTTCCTCCTAGACGGAGGCAATGCCGCTATGGTTTCGATCCAGGAAGGGCGGTTTACGCCGATTCCGTTTAAGCAGATGCTGGATCCCACCACCGGACGGGCAAAGGTTCGAATGGTGGATATCGACTCCGAGTCGTATCAGATCGCGCGGCGCTACATGATTCGTCTGGCTCCGGAGGATATGGCCGATACGCAGACG
>JANOJM010000215.1:0-7677 GCA_031418735.1 Nitrospiraceae bacterium
ACCAAGATCGAGGAAGCAGTGGCCGCGCTGAAAAAAGCGATGGAGGGAACGGACCCTGAAGCCATCGAGTCCGCCACCCAAACATTGACAACCGCCTCCCATAAGTTGGCGGAGGAAATGTATAAGAAGGCTTCGGCATCGGCTGCGTCTGGCAGCGACGCCAGCGCCGAAGGCGGAACCGGCGCCGGAGAGACCAAGACGGATGAAAAGGTCGTGGACGCAGAGTTCGAAGAAGTGGACAAAGACAAGAAATAAGTTAGAATACCCTCAGTAAGACCGAGCTTCACCGATATAGGGGGCTCGGTCTTGCTGCTCTATCACCCTGAGAGACAGCCCCCGTGTCCAAGCCCAACTACTACGAAACCTTAGGTGTCGAACGAACCGCGTCCGACGACGAGCTCAAGAAGGCCTATCGAAAGATGGCCCGCCAACACCATCCCGATCTTCAAACGGGAGAGGCCCAGAAGAAAGCGTCAGAAGAAAAGTTCAAAGAAGTCAATGAAGCCTACGAGACCCTGAGCGATCAGGACAAACGCAAGCGCTACGACATGTTCGGCCACACCGGAACTCAGCAGGGCACCGGACCGGATGGCTTCGGATTCGGCGGAAGCGGCTTTGGCGACGCCTTCAACGACATCTTCGAAGATTTTTTTGGAGGCCAGCGAGGCGGCAATCGGGCAGCGCGCGGCAACGACCTCCAATACAACCTGGAACTAACTTTCGAAGAATCTGTCTACGGGAAAGAGGCCAAACTCAAAATCCCGCGCTGGGAAATGTGCACCGACTGCAAAGGGACCGGCGCCAAGAGCGCGGCATCGGTTAAGACCTGCCCCAGTTGCAAAGGGGCCGGACAGATGCGGTTCCAGCAAGGGTTCTTCAGTATCTCCCGCCCTTGCAGCCAATGCGAGGGAGCCGGACGAATCGTCACAGAGCCCTGTTCGGCCTGCCAGGGCCGCCAACGCACCTATCGAGAACGGACCATCGCCGTACATATTCCGGCCGGCATCGAGTCAGGCATGCGTCTTCGCCTCTCGAACGAAGGAGAGCACGGAACCAACGCAGGCCCGCCGGGCGATCTCTATGTGGCAATTACCGTCAAACCGCACCAGCTCTTTCAGCGCCAAGGGCAGGATATCCTCTGTGATGTCCCCATTCAGTTCGTCACTGCCGTACTCGGAGGAAAGATCGAGGTTCCCACACTCAAAGGCAATACGATCATCAAGATTCCTGCCGGCACGCAACAGGATAAAACCCTGCGCATCAAAGGCCTGGGTATTCCCAGCCTCAAGAACCAGGGTACCGGCGATCAGGTATTTGTCATCAAGATTCAGATTCCCACCAAACTGACCGCCCGCCAGAAAGAATTGCTCAAAGAATTTGCCAAAGAGAGCGGCATGGTGATGGAAGAGGACAGCGACGGCTTCTTTGACAAGATGAAGACCTTTTTCGAATAACAACGACAGAGCTGGAGTCTATCCAGGTAACCTTCGTTGCGAGGCAAAGGAGCTGCCGGTCGATGAGCGGCGCAAGGCTCGAAAAAACCGGAGACGTATTCACTGGAATACGTTGAGGCTTTTTTCGAGCTGAGAACGACGCAGATGCATGCAGATCGTTTGCCGAAGCCTATGTCCACATACTTCGTCGACCCTCGCGCCATCACTCCACCCACGATCAGCATGACCGGTGATCTCCTCCATCATCTTCGTGATAGTCTCCGCTTGCGCCCGGGAGACGCCCTCACCCTCAACGACGGATGCGGAACCCGCTATCGCGTGGAAGTGACCCACGTTACCCCGCAGGCCATCGACAGCCGCATCATCGACCGACAGACCGAACCGGCACACAGAACTCCACCAATCGTACTCGGCCAGGCCTTGATCAAAGGCGACAAGATGGACTGGGTCATTCAGAAATCCACAGAACTCGGCGTCGCGACCATCCTGCCCATTCACAGTACACACAGCGTCATCAAGCCCAACCCGGAACGACTGGAACATCAGCGGTCCAGATGGGAGCGCATCGCTCGAGACGCGGCACAGCAGTCGGAACGATGGACGCTTCCCGCTATCGCAGACCCGGTAAGCCTCGCAGAGATCTGCCGACGGTATGCCACGGCGCCGCTGAAAGGCCTGTTCGTGGAACGCTCCAACGGCTCCTCACTCGCAACCATTCCATTGCCGGTAGATCGTCAGCAACCGATTATCTTGTTGATAGGGCCGGAGGGGGGATGGGCGCCGGACGAGCAACGTCTTGCACAGGAGCAGGGATTCCTCCCGCTCACCCTTGGACCACGAATCTTGCGGGCCGAGACCGCAGCGATCGCCGCGCTCAGTATTCTCCAATCAAGACTCGACGAAATGGGATAGGAACGGATGTTCTGCTTGTTCGAAGTTCTAAGTTCGAGGTTTCCGGAACCTAGAACTTCGAACCTCCGATCAGCGTCCAATAGTCAGGCGAACGATCGTGCCTTTTTCCCCGCTGGCCCAGCCCTCCGTCCTATTAGGAAACGACAGGCCGAATAACGAAGCCTTTGCGATTGCACCCTGCTCAGTCCAGGTAAAACCGCTGTCGATGCTCCGATAGACCATGCCCCGTTCCCCCACAATCCATCCAGTCTGGGGATCGGTAAATCGTACTTTCAGGAGATCGGTCAGCTTCGTACAGGTGCTGGTGCAGGGCAACGTGCGATCGATCCATTGATGGCCGCCATTGCTGGTGTGAAAGATGGCTCCGGCATTTCCGACGGCCCATCCGGTCGACGGATCGAGAAAATACACATCGAACAGCGTGACAGCCCCCTGAGTCTCTTGCGGAGTCCAGGTGATCCCGCCGTCGTCCGTCATCAAGACAGTCCCTACTGCCCCAACCACCGTCCCGTGCTGTGCGGTAAGGAATTGAATGCCGTAGAGCGCTGCGCTCGTCTTGCTCGCTTGATCGACCCAGTGCAGTCCACCATCCTTCGTATGGAGAATGGTTCCGTTGCCACCGACTACCCACCCCTCGCTGGGCGACACAAACGAGAGGCCGAAGAACGCGACCTGGGTATCGGCGAGTTGTGAGGACCAGGTCTCTCCCCCGTCTTGGCTCCGTCGAATCGTCCCATTGGCTCCAATGGCCCATCCCAACTTCTCATCGAGAAAGAAAACCCCCGAGAGGCTCGCTGTTGTACCGCTCGCGACCTTCTTCCACTTCTTCCCCCCATCGATCGTTTTCACAATGGTACCGCCGGCCCCCACCGCCCAGCCCAGCAGAGGCGTATGAAAATAGATCCCCATCAGGATCGCTTCCGTATGGCTCGCTTGAGGGGTAACCGTCAGAGGAGAGTCAGCAGCCCACGAAGGAGTGGCGCATAGCTGCGTCGCCAGTACCACGACCACAAGGAATCCAGGCAATCCGTATCTCACTGGGTAGTATCGGCGTCGGGGCGAATGCTTTTGAAGTAGCCTTGATCGGGCATGCCCTTAGCGAGAATGGTAAACGTGCCCGCTTCCAACGTCAGCCACTTCTTCGGAGTACAGCACGTCTCGTCGGGCTGTACATCCCAGGACCCACGCCGCACGATCAGCGGTCCAGTCGCGAGATCATTGAAGAATTCATTGCGCTTCCCAATACCATAGAGATTCCGATGAGGCACTCGCACAACGATCTCCGTATCCGTCCAGGACATCACCTGCGCCGCGACATTGCTGAACAGCACTTCCGTCCGCGAAACGTTTTCGTCCATCTCGATATCCCGCCGCTTGTAGGCGCCCTGGTTGAGGCCCAAGTAGGCATGCTCGGCTGTTTTCAAAAACGTGCCGAAGCCTGACCCTTTAATAGTGATCAGCTCATCGAGCCCGCCCGATTTCGGGCTGTAAGAATCGACCTTGGGCGTCACGAGGGTAAAGACCCCCGCCTCAGTCTTGAGGGTCTCCTTCGTCGCACAGCAAGAGCCATCCGGATTGGGCTTCGTCGCGCCTCGATAGATCACGACCGGTCCGCTCTTTGCACTGAAGGGCACCCACACATCGATGCGATCGTCTTGCCAACGATAGATGACGGCGCGAACCCCTCCGATATCGACTCGATTCTCGCCCGTATTGAAATCGGTAAAGGCGTAGGGAGTCGCTCCACTTTCCGAATAGAATCCGAAATGTTCGCCGCTGATTCTGAGTAGCGTACCGATGGGGGCGGCAGGAGGATTCATCGCTGTCGCCTTTGGCACATGAACCGCAAAAGTCCCGACCATGCGCTCACGCCCTTGCATCGTCAGAACGATCGGTCCGGTCTCCGCATCCATCGGAAGATGTACGACGATGGCACTGTCGGACCATTGGGCGATGGTGGCAGGGTGCCCGCCGAACGTCACCATGTCACCGGCTCTCCTCTCAGAGCCGAAACCTTGGCCGAAGAAAACAACCTTTGTGCCAACCGGCCCGCTCACCGGATCGACGCGAATGCTCGGAATCAGTTTCAGCGGTACAGTGTTACTCACTGTGTGCTGGACCGGAGCGCAACAAGACCCGTCTGGCAAGGGATCGGACGATGCCAGTCGAACCATCACATCCCCCGATGCAGCATTCGCAGGAACTTCGACTTCGATGAGGTCGTCTTTCCAGCGACGCGGCCTGACGAGCACGCCCCCGATCATTACGTCGTTGACTCCGAACATCGTATTGGGGTCACGAGAACCAGCCGTAGCGCCAAAATGCGCGCCAGTAATTTGCACCGAATGGCCTGGCTCGATCTCTGCCGGTGTGACTGCAGTAATCGTCGGCTGCACCACGGTCAATGTCCCGGCAGCCATCTTCTTCTTCCCGACCATGATTTCAACGGGGCCGGATCGCGCTTGAAAGGGAACCTTTACCTCGATCAGGTCGGATTCCCACCGCTGAATCAACGCAGGGAACCCACCCACAGTCACGTGATTGACCTGCACGGATTTAAACACCCCGAACCCCTTCCCACCAATCGACAGGGTAGCACCAGCGACCGCTGTTGACGGATGAAGCTCAAGCACGGAGGGAGTAGCCGCAAACACCATGGTGCTCAAACCGGTCCACAGTATTATTACACTTGCAGCGGTTATGAACCGATTCATGAAGAGGCTCCTGTCAGGTTCATCTGGTTAGTCTCGTTCAAGCAAAAAACCAAACAAACCAGACAAACCAAATAACCAAGACCGATTGAACTATAGCAAGCGGTTTTTTCGAGAGTCAATCCGGCGGGCTTGCACAAGAGTCATTCGTCAATAGTCAGTCGTCATTCGTAGAGACCCTGAACGAATTTCAGTCAATGTTCGGTGAAGAATCAAAAACCCATTAGGAGACGGAGAAGATCACTTCAATTTCGACGGGGGCCCCGCGAGGCAACTCAGCAGCCCCCACAGCCGCACGGGCATGACGACCAGCCTCTCCAAAGATCTCAACCAGGAGATCCGAGGCCCCATTGAGGACTTGGGGCTGCTGTATAAACCCTTCGGCCGACGCCACATGCCCGACAACCTTCACGACTCGCGTAATCCGGTCCAGTGTCCCGAGTGCCTGCTTAGCAATCGCCAGGGCATTCAAGAGAGTAAGCCTAGCCGCCTCCATCCCCTGCTCGACCGTCAGATCACGCCCAAGTTTGCCGGAGAAGGCCAACTGCCCGTCTCGCATAGGAAGGACGCCGGACAAGAATAAGAGGTTCCCGGCCTGGACCGCCGGAACATAGATCGCCAACGGTTGCGGCGGCGGCGGCAACTCAATGTGCAATTCTTTCAGGCGTGCTTCAAACGACATCGGATGGGTTCGTCACTAGTCAACCGTCATTGGACCTGCGATCTCCACTGATCACCAATTCGTTCACGGCCTCCATCGAATGACGACTGACCAATGACGAATAACCAGCTTTCAGGTCATCCTGCGCGAAGCGCATCGAGAAAACTTTCACCAACAGGAAGTTGCCCCCCTTGCAACGCTTCCACAATGGTATGTCCCAGGTCGGCAGCAGACGCTCTGATGCCGAGATGCACCCCATATGCCAATTTAGGCCCAGTGGCCAAGAGAGGGACATATTCCCGCGTCGAGATCTGATCCGCCTTCGTCATATCCCGTCCATGATCGCCCGTTATGACGAGCAGGTCACCTGGGCGAAGCAGCTCCAGCAATCCGGATAGCTGTCGATCAAAATCATGGAGAGCCGCTGCCGACTGTGCCGCATCTGATTCCAGGACATCGAGCCCGGCAAAAATCAATCCGCGGGGAACCTTTTTCAACATCCCCGTCACCTCAGTAAGCAATGAAGACCAGTGCGCAACGGGAACCGAACGAGTGAGCCCACGGCCGCTGAAGAGATCGCCGACTTTCCCCACTCCAATCAAAATCTGGCTCGCACGATTGAGCACATCGAACATCGTCAGCCCCGGTGGTTCAAGCACGAATTCACGAGGCTGGGGGCTGAATTGCACTGCACCGGCATCGCCTGAAAGAGGATGAGCGGACACACGCAAAATGCCCCAGGGATCCTTGAGCAATTTTCTTGCGTCCCGGCAACGCTGAAAGAACTCGTCCCGTCGCATGGCGCTCTCATGCGCCGCCACATGGCAGGTTCGCCGTCCATCCGTCCAGACGATCAACGCGCCAGACGACAGATGTTCAGCCTCATATTCGCGAAGCATGGCAACGCTGGACGAGCGGATATTGCCGACGATCTTGCGCCCAAATACCTGTTCGAGCGCTGCAACCATGTCAGGAGGAAACCCCTTGGGGTACAGGGGCCCGGTAACGTCCGTGGGATGGCCGGCCATTTCCCAATAGCCGGCTATGGAATCCAGACCCTTTGAAAGAAATCCAAGACGACCGAAACACCCGTCCGGCTGTCCCATCACCCGCACACCTTTGATCTCCGTAATATGTCCAAGTCCGAGCGCTTCCAGCGTGGGGAGGTCGAGACCTCCAACGGCATCGGCCAGATGGGCCAAGGTGTTGGAACCGGCATCGCCGTATTCCTCCGCGTCGGGCATGGCCCCGACACCGAGTCCATCAATCACCAGCACAATCACACGAGCAATCATGCGCGCACTATATCAGAAGCGAGACGGACAAAGAAGTTCTGAGTTTTGAGTTCTGCGTTCTGAGTTAGAGACAAACCGGAAGAGGGAGGCAGCCGAGACGGTCTAAAGACTGAAGTGTTCGAAACTCGGATCCCCGACATTCTGACTTTCGACTTTGGACTTTAGACTTCGACCTTCAGCCTGTGAGACCACTCCGCTACGATCGCGAGACTTGCACTGGTGCCGATTCGATCCGCACCGGCCTCCAACATGGCGAGCGTGGTCTTCCAGTCTCGAATTCCTCCGGAGGCCTTCACCTTGGCGCGACCGGCCACGGCCACTTTCATCAGCTTCACATCTTCAACCGTCGCGCCGGCTGCGCCGAATCCGGTCGAGGTCTTCACGTAGTCGGCCCCCGCCTCCACGACTAATTGACAAGCCGTGCGTTTTTCCTGCGGCGTGAGATAACAGGTTTCGAGTATGACTTTGTGTTCAACGCCGGTGGTCGACTTCACCACTTCAGCAATGTCCTGTCGCACATACTCTCGATCGCCCGACTTCAGCCGGCTCACGTTGATGACCATATCCAGCACCCGGGCGCCGCGCGCGACCGCTTCAACGGCTTCGGCGACTTTGGCCTTCGTCGTGTGACCGCCCAGGGGAAA
>JANOJM010000216.1:0-8209 GCA_031418735.1 Nitrospiraceae bacterium
TTCTCCGAAGCCACTACCCTCCTTCGCCAAGGCTACGGAGGGTTCTCCTCGCCTTCATCCCCGTAGCAGCCTACTCCGCCGAAGTAGCCACTTCGGCTACGAAGGCCGGAAGCTACGGGGTATTTGGCGAAGGAGAATAAAACTTTCCTTACCTCAGCCTTAGCCTAAACCTCAACCTTCCTCGATCGAAGGAGTCAGACGCATCATGTTCCGCAATCGGGAAGAGGCTGGCCGGATACTTGCCGATGAGCTGAGTCGATACCGCAACGATCCGACGGCGTTGATTCTCGCCCTCCCTCGCGGGGGAGTGGCAGTGGGCTATCAGCTTAGCCTCGCCCTCCATATCCCGCTCGATGTGTTTATTACGCGCAAGATCGGTGCGCCAGGCAATCCTGAGTATGCGATTGGAGCAGTGACCGAGACAGGGTCGCACTATCTGAATCAAGAGGCGATCAGCTCGTTCGACTTATCCAGCCATGAGCTGGACCGCTTGATCCAGGTTCAAGAAAAAGAGATCGCCAGGCGCAAAGATCTCTATCGGCAGGGGCGACCGCTCCCGCAACTCACGGGCCGCACCCAGCTTTTGGTTGACGACGGCATTGCCACAGGCTCGACGTTCATGGCTTCAGCTCTCGCCATTCGCAGCTTGCAGCCTCGCCGTTTGGTGGGAGTGATTCCGGTCGGACCCCCGTCGACGATCCGAGAGGTTCGAGCATATGTGGACGAGCTGGTGGTACTCATGACACCAGACCAATTCGAAACCGTAGGGAGTTTCTTCATGGACTTCTCGCAAGTCGAGGATCGCGACGTGATTCAGTATCTCAATCTGGCCGACGAAGCGATGCTGGAACGTACGCCCTCGTCATCAGCCTCATAGGATGTCTTGTCAGCAAAGAAGGGTACCCATCACATGTCCACACACTCAAGAATCCCAGCAGGGTTAGGCGCTCGCAGAGACCAAACGTATCAAGAGGACGAACACGATACCTATAAACTGCAGGGAAAGCTCAAGGAGCCCACTGTCTGTCCGACATGCGGGGCCGTCTTTCACAAAGGGCGCTGGACCTGGGACGCAAAACCGGCAGGCGCACACGAGACTCTCTGCCCGGCTTGTCACCGGATCCACGATAAATACCCCAAGGGCCTCGTCACGATCAAAGGACCATTCAAAGATACCCAGCATGAACAGCTGATCGGCGTCGTCAAAAACACGGAAGCGAAAGAGAAAAAGGAGCACCCGCTCTCCCGAATCATGGCGATTACATCATTGCCTGCCGGCTTGGTCATTTCGACGACCGATACCCATTTGCCTCGGCGAATCGGCGAAGGGCTGAAACATGCCTACCATGGGGAGCTACAGTTACATTACGATCAGGATGAACAATTCATACGGGTTACATGGACCCGTTGAGCCCAGGTCTCAACCGTTGAGGAGAAAAATAATGTGGCCTCTGGCGCATTCATGGAAATGCCGGCGAAACGCCACGGGTCATGCCCTTCGGCACAGCGCCGCACCCGCTATTCTGAATGGGAGGTAGCCATGAGAATCGTCGCCGGCGTGGATTGGTCGGATGATGCCTTTGCTGCCGTGGAGCAGATCGGGTTACTCTATCGGCCGGATGACGTCGTGCTCGTGCATGGCGTGGACCTTGGCATGTTCCAGTCTCCCCTTGTGGCCGGAGCAACCAATCTGCAAGGGTACGACGATTTCCGCCAGGCCTTGATCGATGCCGGTCGCAAGGCTATCGAGCGCTGCCGCATCCTGCTGCCGCCGGAGACTCCCTCCATCCGAACGATGTGCGAAGTCCAGCACCCGACTGCCTTCATTCTCGACAGCGCCGCTGCAGTCAAGGCCGACCTCATCGTTGTCGGCACACACGATCACAGCCGGCTGACGGAAATGTTTGCCGGCAGCCTGTCGTACCGCGTCCTGCTGCATGCCACGATGCCGACCTTGATCGTGAAGGGACAAGCTCGACCCGTCACCCGCGTTCTCATAGCAGTGGAAGACCACGAGGATGCGATCCGTCTACGCACCTGGCTGACGTCGCACCCCTTCAAAAACCCCGTCGCAATGACCATCCTCTCGGTCATCCCCTCACTCTCTCTGGTCCAACCGAATCTGATGGTGCAATTAAAGGCCTTGTCTGAGGAAAATACGCGGCATGCTGAACAGGTTGTACAGGACACGGCTCAGATGCTGGCCAGCCCGCACTACACCGTGTCTACCGGTATCCGCCAAGGTGATCCCGTGGCTATTGTGTGCGAAGAAGGTAAGAACCACGACCTCATCGTGGTTGGCTCTCATGGGCGGAAGGGGTTTGAACGATTCTTGCTGGGCAGTGTCTCACATGCAATCGTGCACCGGGCCACACGCTCCGTGCTCGTTATCCGATAACACGGTAGTTTCTGACAAAACTCGCTGCTTTGCCTTCACCCAATTCTACGGCTTACTGGTTTGCTTCGAGTTTTGCTGCCTGAGTACAGCGAGGTAGACCAGCGTGTCGGTGAGCTCCTGATCCGTCATCCTCTTGTCCGGAAACATGCCTGTACCAGGGTGTCCTTCCCTGATCGCGCGCGCACGCTGTTTGTCAGTTTTCAGATATAGCACCTTCGGATTTCTCAGATCGACCGGTGGCGGATTGAGTTGAGCGATGAACGCGGTCGTATCAGCTGTAAGTTGCGGCCGTTGGTCCTTGTTTCCATCGATGCCGTGGCAGTAGTAGCACACGCCCTTCCCGTTGAAGACCGCTCTGCCCCGCTCGGCATCGCCTGCCGCCGTTGTGCTCTGGGGCGACGGCGAGGGACCAGCCCAGGCATTCATTTCAGCCATAGAGGTAAACTGGGTCGCCAATACACCCACTAGCAGGATGCCGAAAACGTTTAACCAGCCTGTCTTGTTCATTTGGTCTGCCTTGTTTTTTGATTACACGAAACTCACCAGATTCACCAGCTAATCAGTGCTGTCCGCAACAGAGGTTGTACCGCTCCTCTGGAATGTTCTTCATACTTTGAAAGACGGTTTCGCGCACCTTCGCAGTGGTCACCCGATCGATGCCGGGATAGAGCACCCGCTCTTCCTTCATGTTGTGGGAGCCGAGTAACGCCAACAACGCCTGCTCTTCTTGATCGCTGTCTGGATTCTGATCTATGACTTTGCTATGAATAGCTTCGAGGTGCTGCCCGATCTGGCGATGTTCCGTTCGCATCACGGAAGTCGCCCCGCCTTCGGTGATGCCGGTTTCCTTCTCCCACAGCGGAAACAGAATATCTTCTTCCCACACGATGTGGCGCTGCAATCCGACCTTGAATTTTTTGAACGCTTCCTTGGCCTTGGCAAAATCTGTGCGTTTCAACCGTTGAAAGGTCTTGAAGAATTCATCTAATCGGTCATGGTCCTGTTCATAAAACTCCGTGATTGTGTTCTGCTCAGCCATGAATCCTCCACGATATTATGAATGTTCTCTGACTTTAAACTCCAAATGACAAGCCACACAGGCCTTTAGCACATTGTTGAACTGCGGCAAGATCTGCTTCAGGTCTTTCGTGGAGATGATGCGCGCCAATTCTTCCGCCGCCGCATGATGCGCCATGGCCAAGTCGTGATAGGCGGGTGGAAAATTTTCCGGCTGCTGACTTGCCATTGCCTGTCGGTGCATGAAGAAACCCAGGTGGGATTCGGTCAGCCCTTTCGCCAACTCATAGTCCTCTTCGACCAGGGCGTTCACGATCATCTGAATGGATTCCAGGTGCTGCAACATCACCGCACGATGTTCTTTCCCTGCCGGTGACGACAATGGAATGGGGTCCCTGGTATCGGAGGTGAAATAGGGATTGGAACGCTGTTCCCCGTGGAAAGGATATGCCTTACTGCATCCAGTTGATAACACAAGACAAAGGGCCCCCAGAGTGACTCTTCCAAGGAGGGCCTGCTTCTCTCTATATATATGGTGGTGGAAAAATTAGAGACAATATGAACATTTCTAAATTAAATCAATCAGTTAGTGCGTCGGGATCAGTTATCAGCCCTTTTCACTTGCTCCCAGTACGCATTCACCCTTCCCTGAATATGCGAGATCGCATCCGTCTGCTCCGTCGGCAGCCCTCTCTGACCACGGCAACGTCAGTTGCAACATTTGTCCATTTTTTCCTTCATGGCCTCTCGCCCGGCTTTCACCGCCGCCTCGGCATCCGCCGTTTTCTCTGCGATGTACCTTGTGCCACGATCGATGGTCTCATCAAGGGCGGCTCGCACCTCCTTCGCCCTTTCAAGAACTTCTTCTTCCGTTTTTCTCGCATAGCCTTTCAAGGCTCGCCGCGCTTCTTCCCCGGACTTGGGGGCGAGAAGAAGGCCTGCCACCGCTCCAGCCACAGCTCCCCCTAACAATGCGAGTACAACAGCTGGCGCCGAACATTGTGTCTCTCGATTGTCCATAGCAATCCCTCCTTGGATAAATTGTGTCTCGTACATTTAAAAGCGAAGGCCGTGCCAGAAAAACAGAACCAGGAAAGCATTCATCACTGTGATTTGACGAGTCCTTAAGGAAGCTCATGAGGAGAGGAGACCTACCAGTGGGGCATTCCAGGTCTTACGAGAAAAGAGCACTGTTGCAAAAGGCACCAACCCGCAACGCGGTTGCGGCAGGTAACTGTAGAACCAGTGAAACAGAAGATAGTCGTTATGGATTTGAGTTTGATGTAGCGGCAGGCCATCCTTCCCCCTGTCCCATCATGCCGGCCCATGCGCACCGGTGAAGCTGCGGAGGTACTGGATGAGGGCCCAGATCTCTCCGTCCGTCAGTTGATCTCCATAACCAACTAAGCCGGTACCGGGCGATCCGTTCTGAATCAACCAGAAGACTTCGCCTTCCGTACGCTGGCTCCAGAATCCCTGGTCCTGGAAATTGCGCGGTGAGGGATTCAACCGGGTGGCCAAAGGCCCCTTACCGTCCCCATCTTTCCCATGACACCTGAAGCAGGCACCCTTGCCGTTATAGATCGCCTTCCCCTGCGCGGCGGTCTCAGGGGAATTCGGCAAGGGGCTCGTGAGAGCGCGCGCCTCGGCCAGCTTGTCGGCCGGCACCAACAACTGCACCCTCTGCCGTTCGGCAGCCCAGGAGGGGATGGTAAGAGAAACCACAAGGACCAGCAACAGCAACATGCGCAGCTTCATCGCCTTCCTCCACTGAAAGAACGGCATCAGCTTCTCCATGGGACCCAAAGACATCGTTTGGGCAGACATATCACTGCTTTACTGCCGCGAAGGACCGCACGTATCGCAGCACCTGCCAGGCTTCTTCTTCCGTCAGTACGAGGGGAATAAAGGGAGCCATTGCCGTGCCCTTGCTGCCGTTCTTCAAAATCCAGAACAGTTCCCCATCGGTGCGAGCGGCCTGCCACTTCTTGTCGGTGAAATTTCTCGGTAAGGGGCCCTTCAGAGTCCTCGGGTCAATATCCGCCCCCAGTCCTTTCCCATCCGGCCCATGACAGACCTTGCAAAAAGCTTTCCCTTCATACAATGCTTTGCCTTTTGCAATCGTTTCCTCGCCGGCAGGCAGCGGATTCGCCACAGCGCGGGCTGCTTCAATCTGATCGCGTGGCACCCGCGGGCGCATGACTGCCTTGTCAGCCGCCCACGTTAGGCCTTCGGCAATCAGGATGGATCCAACCATCAGAAAAATAATTGACGCGACCCTGACTCGATTGGTCATAGTGAACAATCCTTCTTCGAATGAAATCGCGGCAAAACGAGGAGAACCTGTTGTCAGGCTCTCCTCGCCAGCCAATCTTGTTCATTTGGTCTGTTTGGTTTGTCTTGTTTATTTGGTGAAACCGGACTAACCGGAAAACTAGATGAACCAGAAAAACCTGGCTTGTTACGCTGTCTACTTACTTCGTTCGATGCTTGTGGCTGACAGAGGTCGGGTGGCCAACCACGCCGTTGGGCGCCTTGGCTCCATCCGGCCAGAGATGAAAGATGATCCCATCTGTCATCGCCGCAACTCCCGCCACTTCCTTAGCTTGAGCCTCCGGCATATCGAGCACCTGGACACGACCGCTCGCCACTTCCTCGGCATGGTCATGATAGTACTTATTCCATGTTTTCAACGGCACTTCCTTACGCGAAACGGTCTTAGCGATAAAATACTCGATATCTGTAAGCCGCGCGTTCGGTTCTGTCGATTCAAATAACAGACATTGCAGGACTTCCGGAGAGATTCCCTTGCAGTAATGGTGATAGGGGCCGTGCACGGTGCCGTCTTCGAATTTGTGCGGGGCCATCACGTGAATATTAAACCCATCGGCTGGGCCTGGTTTCTTCTCCGCTGCAGGAGCAGGGGCATCCTGGGCCAACGCCGTTCCCATGGACAACAGAGTGAAACTCAATACAGATGCGATACTCAGCGCTCGAATCATGAAGACCTCCTGGGTTGAGATACGGGTGACTCGGCCTAGTTCAGCTAAGCCGAGAAGGACTATACCACCTTCGACTGACTGTGGGAGACACGGCGTTTCAATAGGATTCACATTGTTTCCGAGTTATTGATGGAATTCAGCATTCAACATTACGGTTATCGGCCGCAGGTACCGCCCTCACAACCGCCCGACTACTGTCCACCCATACCGCCCATCCTACTTCTCGGTCCACCGCGCTCCATGCCGCCCATCCCGCCGTCTCGCCCCATCATAGGTCCCATGCCTTCTCCGCGTCCCATCATGCCGGGTCCATGTTCGCCGCCGAAGTTTCGGATGTACTGGATGAGGGCCCAGATTTCTCCATCGGTCAGTTGCTGGCCAAATCCGACCATGGAGGTGCCGGCCGATCCATACTTGATCACCCAGAAGATTTCCCCTTCCGTGCGATGGCGCCAGAACCCATGGTGCTGGAAATTGCGGGGCGACGGTTTCAGCTGAGCCGCCAGCGGCCCATTGCCGTCCCCGTCTTTCCCATGACAGTTGAAGCAGGCGCCCTTGCCGTCGTAGATCGCCTTGCCCTGCGCGACGGTCTCCGGGGATTTTGGCAGGGGGCTCGTAAGCGCGCGAGCTTCGGCCAGTTTTCCGGCCGGCACCAACTGCTGCATCATGTGGCGTTCGGCTGCCCCGGCAGGAATGGCAAGAGATACCAACATCACCATCAACGGGAGCATACTTGGCTTCATCACCTTCCTCCTTTGATTGATCGTCTGATGCAGAACATCAAACCAGCAACGAGCAGAGACATTCCCTACGGAACGACATTCGTTTCGATATCAACGCCAAGACCGATCCAATCCCTAAGCCGATCGTGTCATGTGATCGAAGGTGCCGTCTCGACGACTCGAAGTACGGATCAGCAACCTCTATGCCAATCGGGCAAATAACAGAGGGAAGAACACAATTGAATTAACGGGGTGTTCGACGATGAAGACATCAGTCTCGATCAGTCGCGCTACGGAAGTGGGGAGACTTGCAACGGTAGAGTATGGAAACTGAGGCGAAATGCCACTGCTGAAGGATCGATGAAAACTCAGCAGTTACGGATTCACTGGGGACGTCACGGTCTTCACACCGACTCCGTATGTATAGACCAACTCGCCTCCCCAGTAGCCGGTGAGAGTCAGGACGACAATCCCCATCACACCGAGACCGAGAGTCAGAGAGCGGATTTCTTTGAGCAACCCCCACCGCATGACAAGTCGCAATCCCAACAACGCGACAAAAACGACCAGCGTGACTGTCCCCAGGCTTTCGTGGAGTTCAAGCACCCACTCCGGCACACCAGCCTCCTCTGCCACGTCTTCTTCTGTCTTGCCCGTGGCCACAGCAAGCGCCGCGCTCATCACGCCGGCCAGCAACGTATAGAAGCTTGTGTCTCGAAGCCCTCCCGTCGGCCAGCGAGACGCAATGGCATCGAACGCCACGCTGGCGCATAGCAGCCCGATAGGAAAATGGACCACGATCGGATGAATCGGATGCATGCCGTCTCTTGCTCCAGCCCCCTTTATTCATGAACACTCCTGCGCAATCGCCGAGCCGTCTGAAGAATGCGGGTTAATGTTTATGCTCAGCTGCCCCCTCTTTCCCAACCCCTCCACCTTTCCCATGTCCCATGCCTTTCATACCACTCATTCCACCGGAATGCTGGCCCTCTCCCCCCATCATCCTGTCCATCATCCTCTCCCGCATCGCCTGGTCCTTTTCGCGCTGTTCGGGAGACAATATCGCCATC
>JANOJM010000217.1:0-12347 GCA_031418735.1 Nitrospiraceae bacterium
TGGACAAGCATGCACAGCGCGGGTCGTTGTCCACGCTGCAGCGGACTCATGGTCGACGAATGGTCCCAAGATCTGTCGGACCGCCGTGCTCAGCGCTGTGTGCAATGTGGCGAGGTGATCGATCCGGTCATTCTGCACAACCGAGGGGCACTGTATGGACCGATGGCCACGCATCTTGCCGGGGGAATGTTACCGAACAATTGCGTGACGAAGGGTCAACAGAGAGATGGCGCCGTGAATACTCACGGCGTTTCTCGCTGGGGTGGATAGGCCCCTCTCTACACCCCGGAGGGGCCTGTCTACTCGGTGAGCCACAGAGACGGGTGACAAAAATACATTGAATTGTCAGCGGTGATGAGGAGGACGATATGGAACAGTTGATCTTGAGTGTATTGGTAATAGCGGCGCTATGCGAGAGCGTCCATATACTACGCACTGGGATCGTTGAACAGCACGGAGCACCATTACCTTGGGCAGAGCGCACAACAGATCATCGCAAGGCCCCACACAGGAGGGTTCGGCCATGAGGAAACAGGTGACAGGAAGAGGCGTGACGGTGATCATGCTACTTGCCGTACTGTTCCACCCCGGCGTTGCCGCAGCACATGGAGGCGTGAGCGGAGAAGATGACCCGTGCTTGCGGCAGGTCGGAGAGAGGGTGGTACACTTCAACGCCTATCAGCCGCAATACCAGTTAAAAGATCAATACTGCACGGACATTCCCAAGGAAGGCGACACCTTTCTGGTCGTGGACCTCGTAGACCCAGCACTGCGTAACGAGCCAGTCGGAATACGGGTCGTGCGGGGGAACGGGAACACTGAGGTGGACGATCAGATTGTGGCAGATATTCGTCCAAGCACTCACCCGGACGGAGTATTGAGAGCTGAAGTCAGTCTAGACGAGGGCCTGTACAGGGTCACCATTACGACAGAGAAGCAGAATCTGATGAAGCGCCCACAATATCTCTTGCGGGTCCACATGACCGATTATCAAAAGCTGGTGCGCACGGTGGCCGTCCCGCTGCTGGGCGTACTGTTTGTGGTCTTGTTCGGGTACAAGCTCATTCGATCAAAGTGGCTGCGGAATTGGTGGGCAGTCCTCCGTTCGTAGGAAGCCGGGCGCTTCGCGAGGAAAAGAAACGGGGGCATTTTGAATTGTTACGAGTGGCTTTTCGAATCACAGGTCAGATAGAAATTTTGGTGTGGCTGGAATGGCCCTTGCCATTAGTCTGGAGCAAGGAGCACGCGGGATGCTGAAGATCACAGGACAGAAAGATGCAGTGCTGGACTCCATGTCGATCATCCTCGAAGGTCGACTTGCAGGTCCTTGGGTCGAGGAACTCAATGCCTATTGGTGTCAGATCTCCGGGAACCGACAGCATGGCGCGGTGATCGACTTGACCGGCGTGACGTTCATCGATGCCGACGGCAAGGCACTGTTGACCAAATTGTGGCAACAGGGAGCAAAGCTACTTGCGGCAGGTTGCTTGACCAGGTGCGTTGTTGAGGAGATCATGGGGTCTGGTCAAGTCAATTCTTCGTGCAGGGAGCATCACAACTAGCGGGATGCTGAACAAGTTCGCCAGCCGGTCTTGTTCATTTGGTCTGTCTGGTTTAACCAAATAAACGAGACAGACAAAATAGACAAGAGAGACCAGACAGACCGGGCCTTGCTGCAGTCTGGTCTCCACCGGTAGAATGCTCAGTTCCACGTGCGATATGAAGGTTCGACGAGGCTAAGAAACTACGGAGCAGATTGCTATGGTTTTTTCGGGAACTAAACCGTTCGGATATGTCGCGCTGTTGCTCCTATTGGGAGCGATCGCTTGGCTACCTGGTTGTAAACAGGAAGCCGGCTCAGCGCCGGCGCAGCAAATATCGCAGGTCGAGGTGATCACCGTCACGACGCAGACGATTCCTGATGAACCTGAGTTCATTGGTCAAGCCGAGGCCTCCCGGCCGGTGGAGATCCGTTCGCAAGTGACCGGCTTGCTGAAGGCGGTGTTGTACCCGGAAGGGCGTGATGTCAAGAAGGGCGACCGTCTCTATCAGATTGATCCCGTTCCGTTCCAAGCTGCCGCATCACGGGCGAAGGCCAGGATTGCGGAGGCTGAAGCGCGTGTCGTTCAGGCGCAACAAGACCTCGCCCGCGTGAAGCCGCTATTGGAAGAACAAGCAGTCAGCCAGAAAGACGTGGACGATGCCGTGGCCGGCGACCTGACCGCCAAAGCGCTGCTGCAGGGCGCCAAAGCAGAATACATCAAGGCAAAATTCGATCTCGACAATACCCTCATCACCGCTCCCATCAACGGCCTGAGTGAACGGAGCCGTTATTACGAAGGGCGTCTGGTTTCAGCACAAACGGATTTGTTGACGGTCGTCCATCGCGTCGACCCTATGTATGTGGTGGTGAGTGTGCCGGAGACCTTCATTCTGAAACGGCGTCGGGATATCGAGTCGAAGAAAATTACCCACCCAGGGGTCTACCAGTTACGGGGCAGGCTCACCCTCATGGATGATTCGGTCTATCCCGACGAGGGCATCCTCGACCTCCTGGAGCCTGGCTTGCGAACGGAGACCGGGTCACGCCAAACCAGAATCACGTTCCCCAATCCCAAGCGCACCCTCCTGCCCGGGCAATTTGTGAAGGTGCGATTCACCGGCGATACGAATACGGAAGCGATCCTCATTCCCCAACGCGCGGTGATGCAAGGCCCCCAGGGCCCCTTCGTCTATGTGGTCGGTCAGGATGAGAAGATCGACATTCGAGACGTGACCGCGTCCGACTGGAAGGGTGACCAGTGGCTGATTGATGGGGGACTGAAAACAGGAGACCGTGTCGTCGTGAACGGCCTTATGAAGGTCGGGCCCGGCGCCCCGGTGAAGGCGGTTCCATGGAGTCCAACCGGCCCAACGGCTGCGAATGCAGTTCCCCCCATCCCTCAATAAGGATCATTTGTGACATTGAAGGTTTTCATCGAACGGCCGATCCTGGCCTCGGTTGTCTCCATCATTATTGTCGTGATGGGACTGCTGTCTATGCAGTTCCTGCCGATCGCGCAGTTTCCGGACATCACTCCGCCGGTGGTGCAGATCGATGCGGACTATCCCGGCGCCAGCGCTGAAGTGGCGGCTGAAGCCGTGGCTCGACCGATTGAGGTGACGCTCCCCGGTATCGATAATCTGCTCTATTTCGAATCCACCAGCAGCAACGATGGGCATGTGACCATCAAGCTGACATTTGAAATTGGCACCAACCCCGACATTGCCCAAGTCCAAACGCAGAACCGTGAAAAGCTTGCGGAGCCGTTGCTGCCGACGGAAGTGATCCGGCAGGGCGTGTCCGTGAAGAAAGTATCTCCGAGTCTGGTCCAGGTGATCGTCTTGAAGTCGACCGATCCCCGGCACGATGCCATTTATCTGTCGAACTATGCGACGCTCCGATTGGTCGACGATCTGAAACGGGTCAAAGGCGTCGGGGATGCGGTGGTGTTCGGTCAACAGAACTACAGCATGCGGATCATTCTTAATCCCTTGCACATGGCAAAGCTGGGCCTGATCCCGAGCGACGTTACGGCCATCATTAGAGAACAGAACCGGGATTATCCGGCCGGGACCATCGGGCGGGAGCCGGCGCCGAAGGGCACAGAGCTGACCATCCCGATCATCACGAAGGGCCGGCTGACCGATGTGAAAGATTTCGAGGAACTGATTGTTCGTGCGCTCCCGGATGGTTCCTCGGTCCGGCTCAAGGATGTCGCGCGCATCGAACTGGGCGCTCAGTCCTATGCCCTTGAAGGGCGCTGGAACAGCAAGCCCACCACCTTCATCTTAACCTTCCTCTCGCCGGGGGCCAATGCGCTCGATATGGCTCACCGCACGCGTATGCAGATGGACGAGCTCGCGAAGGACTTTCCGCCCGGTGTGTCTTACGAATTGTCCTACGACACGACACTCTTCATCGAAGTCTCGATCAAGGAAGTGATTAAGACCTTAGCGGAGGCCATGGTCCTTGTTGTGCTCGTGGTGTATCTGTTTCTCCAAAGCTGGCGCGCCACCATCATTCCCTTGGTCGCCGTCCCGGTCTCGTTGATCGGCACCTTCACCGGACTATATGCACTGGGATTTTCGATCAATACGATTACCCTATTCGGGATGGTTCTCGCCATCGGGATTGTCGTGGACGACGCCATCGTGGTCGTGGAAAACGTCGAGCGCCATATGCGCGAAGATCGCCTATCGGCTAAAGATGCGGCCAAACGGGCTATGGGCGAAGTCACGGCTCCGATCATCGCGATCGTGTTGGTGCTGGTGTCTGTCTTCGTTCCCGTGGGTTTCATCGGCGGGATCACCGGCGCCCTCTACAAACAGTTTGCCGCCACGATCGCCATCTCGGTGATCGTGTCGGGGTTTGTGGCCTTGACGCTGAGCCCGGCGCTCTGCGCCTTGGTCCTCACGCCGCATCATGGAGTCCGGGGCGGGTTCTGGGCCATCTTTGACCGGATGTTCGGCTCAACTCAGCGAGGCTATACAAGCTCGGTTGGCAAGCTAGTGGCGAGGCCGGTGTTGGTGCTGCTGGCCTTCGGTGGTCTACTCGTGGTGTCGATGGGGCTGTTCGATAAACTTCCCAAGAGTTTTTTGCCGGAAGAAGATCAAGGCTACTTCATCGTGGTGGCACAGTTGCCGGACGGGGCATCGAAGCAGCGAACCGATGCGGTCCTCGAACGGATAGAACGGTTTTTTCAGGCGAATCCGGCAGTCTTTTCAACCGATTCCCTTACAGGTCAAAACTTCGTCTTTGGCACCAGAGGGCCGAACTCCGCGACCATGTTCGTGCCGTTGATTCATTGGGACAAGCGGAGCGAACCACAGAATCAGGCGCAGGCGATGGTTGGCGCTGCCTATGGTGAGTTTGCGAAGATTCCGGAAGCGCTGTTGTTGGCCTTCAATGCGCCGGCCATCGAGGGCGTGGGTGCTGCCGGGGGCTTCTCCGTGCAAATACAAGATCCCAGCGGAGGAGATTTCAAGAAGTTTGCGGCGGTGGCACAGCAGTTTGTCGAAAGAGCACAGAAGGAGCCGGCGATCGGTCGGGTCGGGACGAATTTCCGTGTCTCCTCTCCCCGGCTATTTGCCCATGTGAACCGGGAGCGTGCGAAGGCTCTGGGGATACCGATTTCAGATATCTTCGATACGCTGCAAGCGTATTTCGGAAATTTTTACATCAACGACTTTGTGAAATTTGGCCGTGTATACCATGTGCAAACGGAAGCAGACGCGGAGTTCCGGGCCACCCCCCAAGATTTGTCGCGGATCTATGTGCGGGCGAAGACCGCCCAGGGTGCGAATATGATTCCCGTCGATACCGTGGTCACGGCGGAGTTTCAGAGCGGACCGGATCCGGTGAACCACTTCAATGGCTACAATACCGCACTGGTGATGGGCGCGGCCGCCCCTGGCTACAGTTCTGGTCAGGCGCTCGAAGCGCTCGAACGTGTCGGCAAGGAGGTACTCATTCCGCAAGGCTACGCGATCGACTACAGCAACATTTCGTTTCAGGAGCGGCGAGTCGGCGGTCAATCGGCCTATGTCTTCGGGATCGGGCTCTTGATGGTATTTCTCGTGCTGGCGGCGCAGTTCGAGAGCTGGGTCGTACCCTTCGCAGTCATCCTGGCCGTGCCCTTTGCGATGTTCGGCGCCCTCTCGGCCGTATGGTTGCGCGGCTTCGAAAACGATATCTATTTCCAGATCGGATTGGTCACCTTGATCGGCTTGTCCGCGAAGAATGCGATTCTCATCGTCGAGTTTGCCAATACCCGCTATGAAGCGGGACGGCCCTTGATTGAGGCGGCGCTGGAAGCGGCTCGGCTGCGGTTCCGGCCTATTATCATGACCTCCATGGCCTTTATCTTCGGCATGGTTCCGTTGGTTTGGGCGACGGGCGCTGGGTCGGCAAGCCGCCAGTCGATCGGGACCGGGGTCATGGGTGGGATGCTTGCGGCCACGTTCCTGGCGATCTTCTTCGTGCCGCTGTTTTATGTGCTTATCCGCAAGTTGAGCCAACGTAAGCCGCATCCGGTCGCATCGCAGGAACAGCCGGCCACCTCGCCGGCGTCGTTGGAGGGTGAATCGTAACGTGCGTACCCTACTGGCCATCGGATTGTCCTGTCTCTTCCTGTCCTGTTCCATGGGGCCCGACTATCAACGGCCAAAGATGGAAGAAGCCGCTTCGTTCCGGATGGCGGAAGGATCGCCCGATATTCCTTCCCTGGCCAATCTCCCCTGGTGGGATCTGCTGCGTGACGAGCAGTTGCAGGGCTTGATCAAGGTCGCATTGGCAGAGAACAGAGATCTCCGGCAAGCCGTCGCGACGGTCGAGGAGTTTCAGGCTCGCGCCTTCATCGCCCGATCCGATTTTTTCCCCGGCCTCACGGCGTCGGGTAATGCGCCGGCATTCGGCCGCAAGACCGTGTTCCTGTTTCCAGGATTTGCCAGTCCCTTCAATTATTATCTCCAAGGCAATCTGGCGTGGGAGCTCGATATCTGGGGGCGTATTCGTCGATCGAATGAGGCGGCGCGCGCCGATCTGCTGTCGAAGGAAGAAAATCGCCGCGCTGTAACCATCCAGTTGGTGAGTTCGGTCGGTGAAGCGTACTTCAATCTCCTCCAGTTTGACGCACAGCTCGATATCGCGAAACGGACGCTGCAATCCTGGGAGGAATCTGTCCGCATTGCGCAGGCTCGTCTGAAACAGGGGTTTAGTTCGCGTCTGGATATGGATCAGTTCGAGGCGGAGAGGGCCCATGCCGCGGCACGTATGGCCGAGCTTGAACGGCAGATGGTGCATGCAGAGAACCAATTGAGTGTGCTGATGGGCCGCAAACCTTTTGCCATCACGCGCGGCAGGTCTCTGTACGACCAGGCCATGCCCCCTGACGTTCCGCCCGGACTGCCCTCGGAACTCTTGCAGCGGAGGCCCGACATTCTTGTGGCCGAGCAACAGCTTGTCGCTGCCACGGCTCGCATTGGCGCGGCGAAGGCAGATCGGTTTCCTAAAATCACGCTCACAGGCCTGCTCGGTGCGGCCAGTCCGCAACTGTCAAAATTCTTTACCGACCCTGCAACATACGCCGTGGCGGGAGCCGGATTCACCGGTCCGCTCCTGAACGCTCAGATGCTGGGGTTTCAGCAGGACATTGCCGAGGCGCAAGCTAAACAGTCGCTTGCGCAGTATGAACAGAGCATCCTCATTGCCTTTCGTGAGGTGGAGGACTCTCTTGTGGCCGTCCGCACGGCGCGAACGCAGAACGAGGCCCAACAACAACAGGTCACAGCGCTCCAGTCGGCGCTGAAGCTGGCTGAACTCCGCTACAAAGGCGGTCTGGCCAATTATCTCGACGTGCTCGTGTCCCGGCGTAACCTGTTCGAAGCGGAATTGGCGATGACCAGTTCACGCCGTCTCCATCTCGTGTCGGTGGTCCAACTCTACAAGGCCCTTGGCGGGGGCTGGTCTCCCGAGACCGACCGATCCAAGGGCGATAGCAAAGGATCGTGAAGAGATGGAAAAACCGGCTGACAATCAGTACCCGATCCATGATGTATTGCGTCAACGTTGGAGCCCTCGCGCCTTTGACGATCGGCCTATCGAGACGGAGAAACTGCGGAGTCTCTTCGAGGCGGCACGATGGGCGCCTTCATCGAATAATGGACAGCCCTGGCGATTCCTGGTGGCTACGAAAGAGAACAAGACTGAATACGATCGGTTGTTCAACTGCTTGGTCGAAGCCAATCAGACATGGGCGCATCGTGCGCCGGTGCTGGTTCTCTCCGTGGCGAAACTCCAGTTTGAGGACGGCTCGCCGAATCGCCATGCGCTCCATGACACGGGTATGGCGGTAGAAAATCTCTCCATACAGGCCACGGCGCTCGGGCTGGTTGTCCATCAGATGGCGGGTTTTCATATCGATCAGGCGCGAGCGAACTGTCGGATTCCTGACGGCTATGAGCCGGTAGCCATGATGGCGGTCGGCTATCCAGGGGATCCTGTCTTGCTCTCGGATCGACTGCGCGCAAGGGAAGTTCAGCCAAGAGTCCGCAAGCCATTCACAGAGTTTGTATACTCAGCGACTTGGGGGCAACCGGCGTCCCTTCTCGGTAAAGAGTGAATTCCATCCCACCACAAGGGTAGGATCGAGTACACGTCAACGACGAAGCGAGGGCCGGTATCAGATACGGAGAGGAACGAGCATGAAGCCACTCAGCGGAAAAATTGCGATTGTCACCGGGGCTTCCAATGGGATTGGGCGAGGGATAGCGGAGCGGTTGGCGGATGATGGGGCGATTGTGGTGGTGAATTATGGAACGAGCGCGGAGAAGGCCCATCAAGTCGTGACGGGCATACAGGCCAAGGGTGGGAAGGCCGTTGCTGTCCAAGCCGACATGAGTCAGGTTGCAGAAGCGCGCCGCTTGGTGAATGAGACGGTGAAACAATTCAGCCGGCTCGACATTCTCGTCAACAATGCCGGTCGATTTATGCCCAAGGCGCTGCTCGATACGACCGAGGCTGACTTCGATCAGATCATCGCTTTAAATGCGAAGGGGCCTTACTTCGCAATGCAGGAAGCGGCCAACATCCTCAAAGAGGGGGGCCGAATCGTGAACATTTCCACCGATGGAACCCATTTGAGTTTTCCCGGCGCAACGGCCTATCTCGGCAGCAAGGGCGCACTGGAGCAGTACACGAGAGGACTGGCGCAGGAGCTTGCTCCGCGAGGGATTACGGTTAACACGGTCTCGCCGGGCTTTACCGACACCGGTATGATGACCGATCAATTTCGCCAGATCGGCATCCAGTTGTCTCCGTTGAAGCGGCTCGGCCTTCCTAAAGACATTGCCGACGTGGTTGCGTTCGTCGTGAGTGAGGAAGCGCGGTGGTTGACGGGGCAGAATATTCATGCAGGCGGCGGCATTGTCATGTAGGAGGGAAAGAACGATGGGACGGCAGAATATTTCCACTGGTGGTCCATGGGAAGCCAAGCTTGGGTACTCGCGGGCGGTGCGAGTCGGTTCCTCGATTTCCGTTTCCGGTTCGTCTGCCATGACATCCTCTGGTTTGGTCGGTAAGGGCGATCCCTATGCCCAAACGGTTCAGATCTTGAAGACGATTGAAGCGGCGCTCCAGCAGGCCGGAGCCTCGCTCGCCGATGTGGTTCGGACCCGCATGTACCTGGTGAATATCGATCAGTGGCAGGAGGTTGGTCGAGCCCATGGCGAAATGTTTGGGACCATCAGGCCTGCCACGACGATCGTGGAGGTGAAACGGTTGATCGATCTGGACATGTTGGTCGAGATCGAGGCCGATGCCATTCTGAGCCAGGGATAATTGTCGGGGAAGACGCGTGGGTATTCCGATGAATCGGCAGACACCGGAAAGTAGGTATCTGGCCAAGACGGATCCGGTCATGCGCCGGTTGATTTGTGAGGTAGGCCCTTTCACCTTGACTCCCCGATCGAAGCGGTCGCCGTTCGAATCGCTGGCACGAGCGATTGCCTATCAGCAACTGCATGAGAAAGCGGCGGAGAGTATTCTGCGCCGGTTCGTCGCCCTGTTTCCGACAAAGCGGTTCCCTCGACCGGCTGATCTGCTTGCAATGGACGCGCAGGCGATTCGCGGCGCGGGATTTTCACAGGCCAAGGTTGCGGCGCTCCTCGATTTGGCCGCAAAAGCCCTTGATGGCACTGTCCCGACGGGCGCCGTCGTCAGAAAGCTCGACGACGAGGCGATCATCGAGCGGCTCATGGCGGTTCGCGGGGTTGGCCGTTGGACGGTTGAAATGCTATTGATCTTCCAGCTGGGGCGACCGGACGTCCTGCCTGTTGACGACTTCGGTGTGCGCAATGGGTTCCGCATTGCCTATGGCAAGCGTTCGATGCCGAAGCCGAACGAGGTGTCGCGATATGGGGAACGCTGGAAACCCTATAGGACTGCTGCGGCCTGGTATCTTTGGCGGGCGGCCGATCGCGCGAAGGAGTCAGGAAAGCTCTAGCAGGCTGAGGTTGAGGTCAAGGTTGAGTGAAGACGAGATTCTCTTTCTCTCAGCCTTAGCCTGAACCTCAACATTCTTGTACAGGCAGAGTATTCCGCATCCTGTAGGCTCGACATAGGGGTTGTGCCATGGCCGATGAAAAAAAACGACTCGACTCCAATGTGGCAGGAAATTTTTATGTCGATGCGACCTGCATCAACTGTGATACGTGCAGGCAGCTAGCGCCGGGGAGTTTTGAGGAAGTCGGTAACTTCTCCGCAGTCACCAATCAGCCGACAGACGAAAGACGTTCCCATCAGGCCTATCAAGCGCTCCTCGCCTGCCCGGTCGGTTCGATCGGTGCCGAGCACAGCGATAAGTTACGGATGCAGGAAGCCATGGCGAGCTTCCCGCTCCAACTTGAAGACGAGGTGTCGTACTGCGGTTTCAATTCTGAGAAGTCGTTCGGCGCAAATAGCTTCTTTATCGAACATTCGGACGGCAACTGGCTCGTCGATTCACCGCGTTACCTCAAACATCTCGTCGAGGCTTTCGAACGCAAGGGTGGCATCGCCTACATTTTCCTCACACATAAAGACGATGTGGCCGATGCCGACAAGTATGCCGCACACTTCGGCGCGAAACGGCTGATTCATCGGGCGGACATCGAAGCGGCTCCTGATGCAGAATGGATCATTGAAGGGGCTGAAAGCCTACAAATCATGCCGCAGTTTCGGATCATTCCTGTTCCGGGCCACACGGCAGGCAGCATGGCCTTGCTCTACAAGAATCGGTTCCTCTTCACGGGTGATCATCTTTGGTGGGACTCAGTACAGAAGCGGCTCAGTGCGCCGAGCCAGCTGGTGTGGAGGAAGCATGTACTGATGGACTCCATCAAGAAGCTTCTTGACCACCCCTTCGAATGGGTGCTGGCCGGACATGGGGACCGGACTCGCTTGCCGGCCGACGAGATGCGCCTACAGTTGCAGGCACTGGTCGAACGTCGTAAGGCTGCCAGGGCGTAGTGATGTTCACACATTTCGCCCGGTGGATCGACCGTAACATTCTTTCCCTTGGCCGTGAGATGCGGCTCTCCTATCTGCCGCCGCTCATGGTCTACATGGCCTACGGCATCTCTGGCCTCACCGGCATCGTCGGGACTTTCTTCGTCAAAGACTACCTCGGCCTCTCCGCCTCCTTCCTGGCGGCGCTGGGATTTTGGGCCGGCATTCCCTGGGCACTCAAGATGCCGATCGGACATCTTGTCGATCTCTTGTGGCGTTGGAAAGGCTGGCTTGTAGGCATCGGAGGCGGGCTGCTGGCCGCCAGCCTCGGGATCATGGCAGCATTGATCGGGAATCGGGAAGCGATGACCGCCATCCTGCCGGCTGAAATTTGGTTTGTGATCAGCACGTTGCTTGGGCCGATCGGCTATGTGGTGCAAGATGCGGTCGCGGATGCGATGACGGTCGATGCCGTGCCACGGGTGGATGAACGAGGGCAGCCGTTCGATCAGCCGACATTCAAACTCATGCATACCACCATGCAGACGCTTGGGCGCGTGGCCATCGTCGGTGGTGGGATTCTGGTGGCGATGATCAACGTGTATGTGTTTACCGGGGTCGAAGGGCTTCCACAGGCAGAGATCGTTCGGCTCTACAAGCAGGTCTATCTGATGGCGCTCGTCATCCCTTTCGTCTCGGTGCTCGGCGTCGGTATGGCCTGGATGTTGAGGCGGCAACAGAAAAACACACTCCTCCGGCAAGGTTTTTCTACGGATCACGCAGAGCAATTGGTGAATGTGCGTGATGGCACAGATGAGCCGACTAAGCCCAACTGGTGGATTCTTGGTGGAAGCCTCGTCTTTGTCTTGTTCACACTCACGGTCGGATTCGGCGGCTTCTCGTATAGCGAAGAGATTGTCTTTGTCGGCTCGATGGCCATCGTTGTGTTCTTGATGGCCCGGCTGGTGCGAGAGCTGGAGTCAGACAAGCGATTCACATTGGTCGGGACAGCGGTCGTCGTTTTTATCTTCCGGGCAATCCCAGGGCCCGGGCCAGGGACGACCTGGTGGATGATCGACCAGCTGAAATTCGATCAGCAGTTTCTTTCAGTCCTGTCATTGATCGGCAGCACGTTAACCTTGGCGGGCATGTTCATGTTCAGGCGCTTTATGGCGGAACGGTCGATTGCTTATGTCGTAGGGTTTCTCACGGTGATCGGAACCATTCTAACGCTCCCGATCGTGAGCATGTTCTATGGGTTGCACGAATGGACGGCCAGAATCACAGGTGGGGTGGTCGATGCACGATTCATTGCGCTGAT
>JANOJM010000218.1:0-3666 GCA_031418735.1 Nitrospiraceae bacterium
ACACAGTTCCGTACCAAGGTGCAGGAGTTTCAGAAACGCGCGCAGGAGTTTAATCAGGAACTGCAGGGTAAACAGAAGGAATTGGTCGATGAATATATGAAGAAAATTTCATCGGCCACGAAAGTCGTGGCGGAAAAAGGCGGGTTTGCCCTTGTTGTCGATAAGGGCAGCGAACAAACGGTCAAGATTGTGATCTACAGCAAGGACACCATCGATCTCACCGAACAGGTGATCAAGGAATTCGATCGAGTCAACAGCAAGTGAAGCTCCCCACTCTCCCGCACGGGGCATCCCGATACGAATGCGGAACTCTCCATAGCCCTTAACCCTCCTTCGCTGAAGCTTCGGCACGCCGCCCATAGGCTCTGGCCGACGGGTCGGAGGGTCTCCTCGCCATTCATCCCCGCTCTTCCGAGCGGGGCCTTCTGGCGAAGGAGAGTAACCTCCCCGCTCGCCACATCTAACATCCAATGTGCATGGGACCTCGGCCGCTCTGAGGTCCCATCAATGCTCCATCGGATAGCCGGCCTCCCGCCAGCCTGTGATTCCTCCATCCATCGACCGCACATTCGTATAGCCCATATGCTGAAGCGCATCCGCCGCTAAGACCGACCGGTAGCCGCCTCCGCAATACAACAGAATGGACTCTCCCTTATTGGGAATGAGCGTTTCCACATCACGCTCGATAATCCCTTTTCCCAGATGACGCGCGCCTTTCGCATGGTCCTTCGCAAACTCGCGGTCCTCGCGGACATCGAGAAAGTGTACGACTTCACCCCGATCGAGCAGGGACTTAGCCTGCGCCACCGTACATTCCTTGACCCTAGTTCGCGCCGCATCGACCATCTTGAGAAAACCAGGATTATGTTTCATCTTCGCCCCCCTCCCTGTCCTGCTTCAAAATAGAAGCGTCTGTTCTATCCCCGCCCTGCGAAACGTGGCGGGAACTGTCTCCTCGCGCAGCACCGACAATCCCACTTTACGCCTGGAGACTTCAAACAATTGTTCGATCATGGTCCAGTAGGGGCCTGCCCCACGATGGCGCTCGAAGAAGACTCCCTTGCTGATCGCTCCGCCACGCACGTCCCGAATCCGGCTCGTGATTTTGGCAATTCGATCTGGAAACGCCGACGCCATTCGCTCCATGAACACCGGCTCCACGGAACCAGACAGACGCAGCAGCGTCCCCATTGCCTCCACGGCTCCTGCTTGTTTCGCGCGAGCCAACAGATCGGGTATGTCCTCATCGTTGAGACCGGGAATGATCGGAGAAAGCGAAATGCCGGTCGGAATTCCGGCCTGTGCCACTGTTGCCATCGCCTCGAACCGTTTCCGGCTGGAAGGCGCATGGGGTTCGACCTTACGTGCCACCTCATCGTCTGAAAACGGGATGCTGAAATACACATGAACCGACGCCTCCTGCTGCAACCGACACAGCAGATCCAAGTCGCGCAGCACCAACAGCCCTTTTGTGATAATCCCGACCGGATTTCGATATTCGGCACAGACTTCCAGGCAGGCCCGCGTCAACTCCAGGGAGGCTTCCAATGGCTGGTAACAATCGGTGTTCCCCGAGAAGAGAATCAATTCACCCTTCCATGAAGGTTGCTCGAACGTCCGACGGAGCAGCGTCGCGGCCTCCCGCTTCACGATGATCTTAGACTCGAAGTCAGTCCCGGCGCCGAATCCCCAATACTCATGGGTTGGTCTTGCGTAACAGTAGGCGCAGGCATGGAAGCAACCGCGATAGGGATTAAGGCTCCATCGAAACGGAAAATCTGGACTCTCGTTTCGACTGAGAATATCACGCGTTCCATCTTCAAACATCTGCACCTGCACCTGGGGAGCTGGCTCCAAGAAGTCCCGGTGCTGTGATTCGAACGGATTAGGCGGATTCATGACCCTGCGCATCGGAATATGGTCCTCGATCCGCCTGCTCCTGTCAACGGGACACAACAGGCCTGCCCAGGCCGATTGTCACGGTCCGATTGATTCTCCTTCGCAAATACCCCGTAGCTTTCGGCCTTCGCAGCCGACGCGATTGCTTCGGAGAATTTCGCACGATACCCCTAGGCTTCTGCGGGAAGCTTCATTGACTAACCCCTATCTCGATGCTAGATTCCAGCCGCTTTCAGGAATATTTCACGATGTATGAACTCCGTACACTCCGCGACAATTTAGACCCCATCCGGGAACAGCTTGGCCCCCGTGGCGTCGATGTCCCCTGGGATAAACTGCGCATACTGATCGAACAACGTCGGACCTTGGCAAGCCAGGTCGAACAACTGCGCCACGAACTCAAAAAAGGGTCGGACGAGGTGGCCACGCTGAAACGGGAGAAAAAACCGGCTGATGCCTCCATGGCTGCCATGAAGGCAATCGGCGAACGGATCAAGGCCATCGAAGACGAATTGCGAGCGGTCGAAGAGCCCCTGACCGACCTGAATCTCCGTATCCCAAATCTTCCACATGCATCGGTGCCGATAGGAAAAGACGCGAGCAGCAATTCTGAAGCCCGTCGGTGGGGATCCCCTCCCTCCTTGACTGCCTCGGCCAAGAACCATTGTGAGCTCGGCGAATCACTCGGCATTCTGGACTTCGACCGCGCGGCAAAAATCACCGGCGCGCGGTTTGCGGTTCTCACAGGGTCCGGCGCGCGACTCGAACGGGCACTCATCAACTATATGCTCGATCTTCACACAACACAGCACGGCTACCGGGAGGTTCTTCCTCCATTCCTGGTCAACCGGTCGAGCATGACCGCAACCGGCCAGCTGCCAAAGTTTGAAGAGGATCTCTTTCGCCTGCGGGACGAAGACTACTTCTTGATTCCAACAGCAGAGGTGCCGGTAACCAATCTTCACCGTGATGAAACGCTCAACGAGAATGCGCTGCCGATCCGGTATGCAGCCTATACACCCTGTTTCCGCCGCGAAGCAGGAACCTACGGAAAAGAAACCAAAGGGCTCATTCGCCTCCACCAATTCAATAAAATTGAGTTGGTCGCATTTACAAGACCTGAACAGTCGTATGAGGAACTTGAACGGTTGACCGGCCATGCCGAAGCGATCTTGCAGGGCTTAGGCCTTCACTACCGGGTCGTCACCCTCTGCACCGGCGATATGGGCTTCTCTGCGGCAAAGACCTACGACATCGAAGTCTGGCTTCCTTCGCAGAGCCACTATCGGGAGATCTCCTCTTGCAGCAATTTTGAAGGTTTCCAGGCCCGGCGAGCCAACATTCGCTATAAGGGCACCGTCGAGAAGAAGGGAACAAAAACAGAGTTCGTTCACACCCTCAATGGATCCGGGCTGGCAGTCGGACGCACCCTCGTGGCCATCCTCGAAAACTACCAGCAACCGGATGGGTCGGTGTTGATCCCTGAGGTACTACGTCCGTACATGGGAGGTCTAGCACAGATCGCAAAGTCTTAAGACAAGAATATCAACCTCATATTCAAGTACAATTGTGAAAATGTTCTTCTCGTGCGCTTGACCTTTGACCATTGACGTCCGATGATTCTTCGCACGGAGGGGTGACGGAGCGGCCGAACGTGCCAGTCTTGAAAACTGGAGACCTCGCAAGGGGTCCGCGAGTTCAAATCTCGCCCCCTCCGCCAACCAGTCTGGACAAGAGAGAAACATTCTCTGTTTCTCGGAGATTGTC
>JANOJM010000219.1:0-4714 GCA_031418735.1 Nitrospiraceae bacterium
TTCTTTATCTCGATATGACAGGAACGGCGCTGGTTGCGTTCCTTTTGGGTCCTTGGTGGGGAGCTATCGTGGCCCTTATTTCCAGTTCGATCGTGAACTGGTTATTATTTCCTGAATCCGGCGGAGAAGTGGTGATTTTCCCCTGGTCGCTGGTCAACGTTGCCGGCGCGTTGTATTGGGGCTGGCTGGCCAGACAAATAGGTTTTCAAAAATATCTCCGGACCGGTCGCAATTCTGCTCTGTCACATGGCTGGTTCCTGTACGTCTTTGGCGTCGGCGGCGCCATCGTCATGAGTCTGCCCGGTATCTTCATCCAATCGGCGCTGCATGAGCAAATGACCTTTGCCTTGAACCCCGATGTGGCTGAATCGGTGAGCCAGCGCGTGCTCAAGTGGGAGCAGATGGCGCATCTTTACCTCGAGTCCTTATTCGGAATTACTTGGGGGGACAGTCTGAGTTGGTGGATTGTGAATTGGTTCCAGAACTGGATTCGCTATGTTCCGGACAAAACCATGAGCGCGGCCATCGCGCTCGTGGTCCTCAAATACGGCTACCCGCTTTTTGAGCGTGAACTGATTCATGGCGGACCGGAGGGAGAGCGTCCGAAGGATGAGCGTATTTTGCCGCTGGTGTTAGGGTTGCTCTACGCTCCCGTCTGCGCCGCCCTGATCAGTGGTGACATATACGGAGGTCCGGCCTACTGGCCTTTGTGGGCATCGCCGTGGCTGTTCATTCTGGGCGGGTATTGCTATCTCCGTTATTGGGGTATCAGCGAGGAAGCCGTGAAGGCCGCCAGATTGCAACGAGCCGATCGTTATGCCCGTGCGCTGAAACTCATCGGGAAGGAAGCGTCCCATGAATTCTGTAAGCGATTGACCTTCGTGACCCTGATCGCAAGCCTGCTCTTCGCCCTCTGTCTCCCTATCCTCTTATCGGACTTTTACCGCGCCACCTTCAAGTTCTTCTGCGTCGTCTACGGATTCCTGCTGGTGGTCCATCTCGTGCGTATTTCCATCGCACAGAACATTTCCATCTCTCGCACGAACGACTAATTGTAAGACGTGAAGGGTGAGGCGTTAGGCGTAAGGGGCACAGAGAGAACGGCCCCTTACCGCTGACGTCTCACGCGCCTGACGCCTTACCCCTCACGCCGAACGATTCCGATCAGCGTAGCTGCAGGAACTGCGCGATGGCCGATCGGGTGATGAGCCCGACAATCTGTTCGTTCTCCATCACTACAAGAAAATCCGACCCGCCTTGAAGCATATGGTCCAGGGCCTGCATGACAGACCAGTCCGGAGGGATACAGAAGGCCTGCGACGCCGGGAGCATGATCTCGCGGACGCGGCGCCGCGGCCAGAGCGCTGTGGGAAGCGCATGGACATCTCGCACCGTGACCACTCCGAGAGTCCGCCCTTCCTCGCAGACTGGGAACCCACCGGACCCCTGCGTGACGAAGTATTGATCGACCGCGTCCTGCACGGTCATATCCGGCAACAGGGTCGCGACCTGGCTGCTCATGATTTGGCGTACCGTCACCGACGTTGCCGAAACCCTCGGGGCTGCCTGTCGCCTGCTTGCCAAGGCAGCCGATAACAGAAATGCGCCGATAAAGATGAGCCAGCCCCCGTTCGTCGCGATCGAACGTTCCAAAACGCCGGACCAGGCTGCCGCCACCAGGCCCGCGCCGATCAATCCAAGCGTACTGCCGAACCCGATGCCTACGAGCGCAGCCTGCCTGGTCGCTCGATTGAAATCCTTGTTCCGGGCCCACAGACCAGCCCGTAAGACGCGTCCGCCGTCTAATGGGAACCCAGGAATTAGGTTAAAGAGTCCAAGCTGCACATTCACGGTACTGAGGAAGACACCAAGGACGATGAGTCCTCGAAGCCCTGGTTGTGCGAACAACGATTCCACGGCCATAGCTCCACCGTAACAAGCGGCCCCCAGAATCAAACTCACGAGCGGCCCGGCGATCGCGATCAAAAACTCGGCTCGCGGACTGGGCGGTTCCTTGCCCATGTGCGCCACCCCTCCGAAGATGAACAGGGTAATCTGCTTGATAGGGATCTGGTAGCGCAGCGCCACATAGGAATGCCCCAATTCATGGAGCAGAACGGAGAGGAACAACAACAGGGCGGCAACAGCACCCATTCCCCAATAGCGTGGAGCCGACAGACCGGGCAATGTCTCCGGCAAAAAGCCGGTTGCCAATGACCAGGTTAGAAAGAAGAACACCACAAACCAGGAGGCATGCAGATGAATTGGGATGCCGAACACATAGGCGATTCTCCAATTGGGTAGAGACATGCGATCACCGTAACAGTGGGAGAATTCCAGCGTCAACCTGCGGGGCGAAACAAGCGGAGCGCGCGAGGGTTCGAGGTTCGAAGTTGGAGGTTTTTGGAACTTCGAACCCCGAATTTCGAACTTTAGATCTCGCCCCTCTCGCCTGCCCCGTCCGTCTTGCCCGATGCTCCTGTGCACACAATAGTTTTTCCGCAGCCTGGTCGATAGCTCTTCCGGTATACTAGCAACTATGCAACCTCGTTACGCTTCACGAATACTGTGCCTAGCCATTACGATGCTGTTTGTCCCAGCAGCGCCTTCCTTCACGCAAGCCCAAGTGATCAAGTCTGGCCCACCTTCCTGTCCGGGAGTGGCGTTGACGTTCGACCTCTGCCCGGTGCGTAACGGAACGGGCTACGATCAATCGCTGATCGACTATTTGATCGAGCAGAAGATCCCCGCCACTTTTTTCATGTCCGGAAAGTGGATTGCGAAACATGATCGCCAAGTAAAGGCGCTTCTCCAGGTTCCATTCTTTGAAGTCGGCACCCACGGGGAAGTCCATGCCCATATGCCGCTCCATTCGGCGGAAGAACAGGAACGAGAAATTCTTGGACCGGTTCGTCTGCTCAAAGCCAAATACAATCATGACGCGACCCTGTTTCGTCCTCCCTATGGGGAGTTCAACGACGACACCGTCAACGTGACCAGATCTCTCGGCCTCCAGTTTATTCTTTGGGATGTCGTGTCCGGCGATCCGGACCCGACACTCACGGCGGACCAAATCGAGGGCAGACTGAAGCGGTTTGTCCGGAAGGGGAGCGTCGTTGTGATGCATGCGAATGGAAAGGGGAAACACACACATGAGGTGGTGCAAGACCTCCAGCAACATCTCTTGCCGGAGCGTCATCTGACCCCCATGACTGTGAGTGATCTCTTACACTGTAGCCAGGCAGCTCCATGACTGTTCCGATCGTGCGCCCTATGACGGAGGAAGATCGGGCAGCAGTCATCGAGTTGCTCGCATACGCCGATCCCTGGAAACGGCTGGGTTACCAAGCCAAAGATTGGGACAACTATTTCACCCCGCTTCCACAGGGACGTGACAGCTACGTCGTGGATCAGAACGGCAGCGTCGCCGGCATCGCGGTCGTTCGACAGAAATTCTTGCTCGGCGACTATTTAGAGCTGCTAGGAGTGGCAGGCTGGGCCAGAGGCAAGGGGCTAGGGGGGCGGCTGCTCGTCCATGTCGAAGCAGCGGTCTTCGCAAGGGCAAAAAACCTGTTCGCCTGCGTATCGGATTTCAACGACCAAGCTCGGCACTTTTACAAGAAGCATGGCTACCAGGAAATCGGCCCCATGCCGAATTTTCTGATCCCAGGAAGCGCTGAAATTCTGCTACGAAAATCGGGCGGACCAGCCAGAAGAGCTGATGGCGTATAGCATGAGGAAAGACCCATCAGAGAGATGCCTTTCTGGCCATAAGCTATACGCCATCTGCTATAAGCTCTTATCTTGAGACACGCCATGAAAGTCACCAAGCTCCTCCACACCCGCATGCGCGTCAGCGACATGGAGCAGACGATCCGGTTCTATACGGAGGTGCTGGGGCTTGAAGTCCTGGAACGAAAGGTCTCGCCGCGCGGATCTCATCTGGCTTTTTTGAAAGTTCCCAACAGTGAGGAGCTGATTGAATTGACCAGCTTCCCGCCGAGCGGACCAGTGACAGTACAGGAAGACCTCGTCCATCTTGCTTTTCAGGTGGAAAGCCTCGACGACACCATCGCCTCGCTCAACGCGCAGGGAGTCAAGATCACAGACGGACCCACGCAATCCTCCTCCGGCAGCCGCTTCATTTTCATCGATGCCCCTGATGGGTACGAAATCGAGCTCATTGAACGCCCTCCCAAAGTGAAGATCGTTTAGGCGGATCAATGGTCACTAGCAATGGTAGAAGAGAGGGTCGAGTCTCTTGCCAATGACCGTTGACCAATGACCAATGACCAAGTACCCTCTGCCCTGCTGACCAATGACAAATGCTGGAGGTTGCAAGAATGAAGAACGGATTTTTCCGAGGACATGGGTTGGGCAATGACTATGTGGTAATGGATCCCAAAGAGCTGTCGTTCTCCCTCACTCCGTCAAGAATCAAAGCCATCTGTGATCGCAACTGGGGTCTGGGTAGCGATGGGATCCTTGCGCTGGCTCCCTCAAAGAAAGCCGACTTCGGCCTGAGAATCTTTAACCCCGACGGCAGCGAGGCGGAAAAATCTGGCAACGGTCTGCGCATCTTTGCCCGCTATCTTCACGCGACCGGCAAGACGAAAAAAAAGCACTTCACTGTCGAGACTAAAGGCGGGTTGGTCACGATTGATCTGCATGTGGACCGGCATAGTGATGCGAGCGCCGTCACAGTCGAAATGGG
>JANOJM010000220.1:0-2673 GCA_031418735.1 Nitrospiraceae bacterium
CTTCTGAGAATTTCTCTTGTACGCTATTTCAACTCTTGGACTGCGAGGGCGATCTTTATCGCGGTGAGGAAGGGAGTCTTGTCCGTGGCTGGTTCTCCAAGAAATACAAGGAGATACTGCCCACGTTCGGTGTGGATTTCGCGCCCAATGCACCTTTGAGCCGGTTCTCCACGATTATAAAACTTTCGAAATGCTCAAGCCTATCGGAGTGCTCCACGACTGTGCGGACGTTCGCTGGTGGGACAGACCCCTTCGTGTCAACAGGGATGAGACACTCAGCTTCATAGTGTTTACTCAATCTCAGCCTCGACCTCAACCTTCTTCGCTCGCTGCGGCCTTGCTGAACAGGCTGCGACAGGCCTGACGGCGGGCGGGCTCGCCGCTCAGTTGGTCAACATACTGGTTGGTACTGGCACCCTTCTTCCTGGCGGCTGTTCCCGTCTGAGACTCTTTGCTTCTCAGGTAAATAGGCTGAAGGGGTTCAGGCTGAAGGTTGGAGGTCAGAGTTTGACGTTCCGAACGAGTCACGCGGCTTTCCCATGTCCTGCCTTGGTTCGGATGAGAAGCTCGATATCGCAATCCAGTACATGCAGTAAGGATAAGAGTTGATCGACCGACTTGCGGGAGTTGGTCTGATCGAGCAGACGATAGAACTGTGTGGCGGAGGTCCTCAATCGCCGAATGATTTCACGCTTCGACAAGGCACTTGCCTCGACTCGCTTCTGCGCCTCGATCGTTAACTTATACAGCAGCGCATCCCGCAAGTAGCGCGGATCCTGGTTGTATTCCAACACCTGCTCACCGTGGACCGTTCCTTCCTTGCCCGATTCCAGTACATAGGTGAATCCTTCGCCCTCTAGCTCTTTATCGACAAAGACCCGGGCGATTGGATCGGCAGCGCCTGGTTGAGGATCGACTTTCGAATAGGGAAGCTGGAATAGTTTCTTCGAAGCCTTTACCTGGAAGGCCTTCTTACGATTGTTGTGGGTGACCGACTGAATCTTCATAGCGCCCCCTCGGATTCCAGTTGTTCGATTAACACGCGAACTCGTCGCGTGGCCTTCCCTCTCATCGGCTTCCTGCTATCCAAGTCCCATTTCACGATGAACTCTCCGTCATGATATACATGCACATGCCGGGGAGAATGATCACCTTTCCAGGTGACGAAAACATACCCACCCCGACGAATTTTACCCATAAAGTAGTGTTACCTTCTGGGGTATCACTTGTCAAGCACGATGGCCGTTAACCCTACCACGGCTTGGCGCCATCGCCGACTAGCCTTCCACGATTGCAAGCAATGCATCAAGAAATTCCCCGACCATCGCTTCGTCTTTAGGAACTATTCCTTTGCTACGACGAGCCTTCGGTTGGCGGGTTCGCCGCTCAGTCAGTCAACATACTGTTTGGGACTGGCGCCCTTCTTCCTGGCGGCTGTTCCCGTTTGAGCAGTAGAGGGACGGGCACCCTCGCAGACGACGGAGCCAGTCCCCCGGGCCCACGCGCTGGTCTCGCGACGAACCGTCATGAATAATGCGGGCTAAACACCCTTACTAGGTACCATGTCGTGTGAAGCGTCGTTTGCGGCATCCGTATTTCTCTGCAAGGAATCGCTTGCCTCGCGTGATGAACAAGGTTATTCTCAGAACCAGTGGCAGCAGGCGGGAGGGCATCATGAGCTATTTGCAACAAACCATCAAAGCGGTGATTCGACCAGGCGACGAAGCCGGCTATGTGGCCGAGTGTCTTGAAATTGCCGTCGTGACTCAAGGGCGGACGCTGGATGAAACCGTCAAGCATCTGCAAGAAGCCACCGCGCTGCATCTGGAGGGAGAACACCTGGCGGCCTTTGGTTTGCGCGAGAAGCCGACGTTGGTGCTGACCATGGAATTGGACCCAGTCCATGCCCAAGCTTCGTAGACTCGCTGGTTGCGATGTCCTAACCATCCTCTACCAGGATGCTGAAAAAGTCCGCCAGCGGCGTTCTCGCGTCGCTCAGAGGCTCAACGTACCGAAGCGTACGCCTCGCCTCTTCGCTTGCTGCGGCCTTGCTGGGCGGCCATTTTGAGCATCCTGCGGCTATTTTGAAATCAGTGCCATATGGAAGATTCCAGTGGTGGTTTATGAATAAACCAAGTTTTTCCGCAGCCTGCTAGGGCTTTGGCTTCCAGCAGGTCTCCCAACGGGGCAGCCACGTCAAGCTAGTCCGTGACGTCACAGAGGCCCACCAAGTTTTGACCATCCCGCTCCACGCCGAATTAGATCCCGGCACCCTTCGTGCCATATTTCGCCAAGCCAGTCGATTCATTTCAGAACAAGACTTACGCCCGCATTTCTATACATAAATCACATCCCTCCCATGCTCCGCCAGGAAAGTAGCTATTCCCTGGACTCCGCGCGTCCACTTGCGTGGCGTCTCGGCGGTTTCGTCACGATCTCTTGTGAATAGAGCAGGCTAAGTGTTGAGAAATAATAGAAATTCACATGTGATCCAAATACAAAATACGCTCGACACATATCACTATGCGTGCGATTTTATTCCTATCTGGGAAGCGCTTGGCGGATTACTCAGGGAGGATCAGCCTCTGGCTGTGGCCATGACGCGTGGGTGAAGAGTGCCTGCGCAGGTGTTCAGGCTGAGGGCGATACATTATCTTGCATCAAAGCCTTCAG
>JANOJM010000221.1:0-3729 GCA_031418735.1 Nitrospiraceae bacterium
AGTGAGGGGAGGACCAGGGCAATGGGATTGACGCGACCATAGCGCATCAGTTCTCGCTCCAGTTGGTCGACATTCGGTTGTCCGAGGCGGTGGAGCACCGTGACGACACCGTTTTGGTAAAAGTCTGACATCGGTCCTCCACTGGGCGAGACGCTTCCCGTGATATGCAGCGTGATCAGGAACGGGTATCAAGATCCTGTGCCGCACACACCTGCCGCGTCGCATCAGTATATGACCGTAACTGTGCAGGGGACGTGCCACTAGAGGATCATTCAATCGTTGAATGTTCGAATCGAAAACCTGGCGCGAGGTGAAGTGGATGGTGGGAAAACCCTACACTTTTAAGAGGGTTGATTTGGATGGGTTAGAAAATATCAGGGGTTCAGACTGAAGGGGTTCAGGCCGAAGGTCGAAGTTCCATAACCTTCAGCCTGAATCCCTTCAGCCTATTAACCTGCTTAGGGCCGATCGGTGGAGAGTCGTTTGGCGAGGCGATGGGCCAGTCGGACCATGCCGGCGGAACGATCGGCTGGATTGAGCAGTACATTCATGACATACATGCGGCTGGGGTCGGCCAGGGCGGCGCTGAGCCCTTGGTTGAATTCCCCCTGGGTGGTAATTCGCGTGCCGACTCCGCCTCCGACCATGTCGCAGATCCGCTCATAGTGCCATTCGTGGACGTCGTTGAAGGGGCCTTCGAGAATCTCCCGTTCAGTGGCGTAGCCTCGGTTGTTCAGCACGACGACGATCGGCGTTTGACCATATCGCACGGCGGTCGAGAGCTCCGTTCCCGTCATTTGAAACGCGCCGTCGCCGACTAGCACGATCGGTCTGAGGGTGGGATCGGCAAACGAGGCCCCCACGGCTGCCGGGACGGCAAATCCCATCGAGGTGTAATAGGCGGGGGAGAGAAACTCAAATCGTTGGTGGACATGGAGATCGGCTGCTGCAAAGAGCGATTCTCCGACGTCGGCGATCACGAGGGTATGTTTATTTAACAGACTATCAAGGTGGTGGAAGAGTCCATTCAAGGTCACGGGGGCATCCGGCGCAATGGCGCCTTGTGCGACGGCAAGCGGCGCCGGAAGCGGGCGGGAAGAAAATGAAGGGAGAGGGTTGGTCACCAGTGCCCGCACGAAGTCTTGAAACCGGATCGCATCGTAGCGATGGTGTTTGATGGCAATCCGATCGGCGGTCGCATGAATCGTGCGGCCGCCCGTCATCAGGGGCGAGTCGGCATTGAGATCTTCGACGTCAGATAAGATCGACCCCAGAATCAGGAGACAATCGGATTGATTGATGAACTGTTGCACCTCGTCTCGCGCAATAAGGCCGCCGTAGATTCCGACGTAGAGCGGGTGGTCTTCACGGATGACGGATTTGCCCAGCAGGGTCGAAGCGATGGGGACGTTGAGCTGTTCGACCAGGCGAGTCAAATCCTCTTGCAGCCCGAATCGCGCAATCTCTGCCCCGGCTAGAATCGCAGGGCGTCTGGCAGAAGCCAGCATGGCGCGGACTTCAGCGACGGCTTCGTCCAGCGCAGCGGTATCGCTGGGTTCGTCGTCGAGGCAGAAGGGTTGTAACGGGTGTGTCAGCGGAGCATGTACAAGGTCGCGAGGAATTTCGATGTAGATCGGGCGCCGGTAGCGCAACAGCGCCGCAAAGGCCCGATCCATTTCCTGTTCGGCGGTTGAAGGATCGTCCAGGGAGATGGCGGCCACCGTAATCTTCTCGAACACTTCGCGTTGCGTGGAGAAATCACGCACCATGTGGTGCATGTAAGGCGTGCGAACACGCTCCGAGAGTCCGGGCGATCCGGTGAGCAACACCACCGGCGATCGTTCAGCATAGGCGCAGGCGATGGCATTCACGGTATTGAGTCCGCCAACGCAGTAGGTCACACAGACCGCCCCGATGCCGTTGATACGGGCATAGGCGTCCGCCGCGAACCCCGCGCAGTCTTCGCGCGTGGTACCGACATGTTGAATTGGTGACGCCTCGATCAATTGGTAGAGGCTGAGGACATAGTCACCGGGGATTCCAAAGATATGACGGACTCCCAACTGGTGGAGCCGATCGATCACAGCTGAACCGATGGTCGGTAATCGTGTCATCGTTGGACTTCCTGGTTTACAGAATGGAAAACATGCGGTGTCTCCTGCGTAGGCGCAGCAAACCATAGCATGGGGCCGCCGTCAAGTAACTATACGTATGCGGAAGAGCTTGACGTTCGGCTCGCGCCATTGGATAAGTACGCCATGACTATTCAAGATGACAGTCCACGCGGGCGCATTCGTCTCTCGCGCACACGTGGGGTCGAGGAATTGGGGCATCTCTGGATCTATGCCGGCTATGTCGAGGAGGTCAGCGGCGATCCGGCTTCCGGCGATGTGGTCGATGTCATGGCGCCGAATGGGCGATTCTACGCCAGAGGCCTCTACAACCCTGCCTCCAAGATTCGCGTCCGGATACTGACCTTCGACGACGAACCCATTACAGAGCAGTTTTGGAGAGGGCGACTCGCCCAGGCAATCAGGCTGCGTCGGCAGATCGTTACGGACAGCACTGCCTATCGTCTCATCTATGGAGAAGCCGATCGATTGCCGGGCTTGATTGTCGATCGCTATAACGATGTGTTGGTCATGCAGACATTATCTTCCGGTATGGATCGCCGGAAGGATCTGCTGGCCGATCTCCTCTGTCAGGAATCAGGAGCCACGCGAGTGTATCTGCGCAACGATGCCAAGAGCCGCATATTGGAGGGGCTGTCGGTGGAGAGGGGATTTCTCCGAGGTGGTGGCGCGACAATGGTCGATGTCCAGGAAGGGCCTGCTCGATTTCTCGTCGATATCGAACGAGGGCAGAAAACCGGGTGGTTTTGCGATCAACGGGAGAATCGCCGAGTGACTGCGCGATTTGCGGCAAGTGCAGAGGTACTGGAGGTGTTTGCTCATACGGGAGCCTTTGGGATTCATGCGGCGCTCGCAGGCGCGAAGTCGGTCGAAGGACTGGATGTCAGCGAGGAAGCTCTGGCGCTCGCGCGCAACCATGCGGTCTTAAACAAGGTGGAAGATCGTTGCGTCTATCGGACAGCCGACGCGTTTGAGGAGATGCGAAAACTTGAACGGGCCGGGCGCCGATACGACCTGGTGTTGCTCGATCCCCCGGCCTTTGCGCGCAGCAAACAGGCTGTGCCCCGCGCCCTGGCCGGGTATAAAGATGTCAATCTGCTTGGGATGCGGCTGATGAAGCCGGAAGGATTTCTCGTTACGAGTTCCTGCTCTCATCACGTGACTGAACAGGAGTTATGGACCGGTATCCGTCTAGCTGCACGAGATGCGAAGCGGCAAGTTCGCCTGCTTGAACAGCGTGGGCAGGCCAGCGATCATCCCATCCTCGCCACCATGCCGGAAACCCGGTATCTGAAATGTTTCATTCTTCAAGTTCTCTAGCAGGATGCTCAAACTGGTTTGTTTTGTTTATCTGGTTCATCTGGTCTGTCTGGTTTAACCAAACAAACAAGAAAAACCAAATAAACCAAATAACGGTCTTCTTCTGTTGGCGGCTTTTTTCAGCGTCCGACGTTAGTCGTTCGGTGGTTCGAAGTGGCCCGATGGGCGATTCTGCCAGGGGATCGTCGCCTGCTTGGCTTGTTTGACGAGGCTGCGTAAATTTACTTCCACTGCACGGAGCAACTTCGGTTCGCCGCTTTGGATGATAGCGGTCAGC
>JANOJM010000222.1:0-2223 GCA_031418735.1 Nitrospiraceae bacterium
TTCTGATTCTCCTTCGCCGAGTGCCTCGAAGCTTCCACCCTTCGCAGACGAAGCGACTGCTTCGGCGGAGTAGGCTGCTGTGGGATATGAAGGCGAGGAGAACCCTCCGTAGCCTTGGCGAAGGAGGGTAGCGGCTTTGGAGAATTTCGCAGGAGACCCCGCAGCGTGCTGCGGGGAGCTTCATTCCGCATCAAAAAAAGGGATCTCTGTATGGCAACCGATGGCGAACCGACCGGGAAGTCAAAAGGCCGAGCTGGCCGGCGGGATGAGGTGGACATCAATGAGCGCAATGAGCTGGAGACCATTCCTACGATGGTGCCGCGGGAAGGGGACGGCTATCGACCGCCGCGCAGTGGATCTATCGGACAGGGACTGGGACGTATCGGCGAATTGGGCAGCGCCTTGACCGAGGACGATCTCCGAAGGATCAATACGAGAAAGGGTTTCATTCAACTGCTGGAGAACAAAGCCGTCGATATCGAGGAGGTGCGCAAGACGCTGCTGTATGAGCAGGAGTTGCGGCACTTGCAAGTCGAATTAGTCAGGCTCCAGCGATGGGTCCAGAGCAACGGAGTACGAATTGCGATCCTGGTAGAAGGGCGCGATGCAGCAGGGAAGGGCGGCACGATCCGCCGGTTCACCGAGCATCTGAACCCTCGCGCCATGCGGGTGGTCGCGCTGCCCAAACCCTCGGATGAAGAACGGGGGCAGTGGTATTTTCAGCGCTATATCCGCCAGCTGCCCAATAAGGGCGAGATCGTGTTCTTCGACCGCAGCTGGTACAACCGGGCGGTGGTCGAACCGGTGATGGGATTCTGCAGCAAGAAGGAACACCAGCGGTTTCTGCAGCAGGTTCCGGAATTCGAACATATGCTCTACGAAGACGGTGTGACGATCATCAAATTCTGGTTCTCCATCTCCAAGGAGGAGCAGGCGAAGCGATTCGAAGCGCGCCGGCAGAATCCGCTCAAACAATGGAAGTTGAGCCCGGTCGATGACAAGGCGCAAGAGCTGTGGGACTCCTACACCCGGTACAAAGAGGAAATGTTCAGCAAAACGCATACGACATTCAGCCCTTGGATTATCGTCAAGGCCAACGACAAGCAGGCAGCGCGATTGGAAAGTCTCCGGTACGTACTGAATTTGTTGCCCTACAATGGCAAGGACGAAGCCCCGATGCGCTTGGCGCCGGATCCCAATGTGATCACTCGATTCCACCGTAAGATGGTGGAGCTGGATTTGTAACGAATGGCCGAACGCGGTGCGATACAAGAGCAAGACCGTTCCAATTGAGATGAAGGCAGGATCAATCCAAGTCACAACGAATAAGGGAGCTAACCAGTCATGATGAAGGTCACTCGATATGCAGCGGTCCTCGTATGGGGATCAGTGGCGCTTCTTGGCGCGAATGTCCAAACTGTTCGAGCGGATGGGGGCCATGGAGGAATGATGTGTGGCCACATGTGTGAAATGCATGAGGGTCACGATCAGAGCCATCAGGCCGAGCACGGCGGCTATGACCTGAAGCATCTCCTCAAGCATGGGAAAGAAATCGGCCTCACATCGGAGCAGATCGGCAAACTGAAATCCATGCAGCTGGATCTGAGTCGCGCGCAAGTCAGAGCGGAGGCCGATATCAAAGTGGCAACACTCGAGTTGCATGCGTTGGTCGAAGACGAGCAGGCTGACGTGGCAGCGATTCAGGCCAAGGTGGATCAACTCAAGAAGGCAGAAGGCGGTCTTCTGTTCATGGCGATCAAGTCGCGGCGTGGCGCGATCGCGATATTGTCTCCCGAACAGCGCGAGAAGGCTTACGCAATGAGGGACAAGATGATGGAGATGATGATGGGAGGAGAGGGTCAGCATACCGGTGGGATGAGTGGAATGAGCGGGATGCAAGGCGGAGGGCATGGGAAAAGTGGAGGACCCGGGAAAGAGGGGGCAGCCGAGCACAAACACTAACCCGCATTCTTCAGACGGCTCGGCGATTGCGCAGGAGTGTTCATGAATAAAGGGGGCTGGAGCAAGAGACGGCATGCTTCCGATTCATCCGATCGTGGTCCATTTTCCTATCGGGCTGCTATGCGCCAGCGTGGCGTTCGATGCCATTGCGTCTCGCTGGCCGACGGGATGGCTTCGAGACACAAGCTTCTATACGTTGCTGGCCGGCGTGATGAGCGCGGCGCTTGCTGTGGCCACGGGCAAGATAGAAGAAGACGTGGC
>JANOJM010000223.1:0-7318 GCA_031418735.1 Nitrospiraceae bacterium
GCCAAGTTGCCCGGCGTGGAACAAGCCTCGGCGATCATGGCCTCTGCAAACAACATTAGTTTGCTCAAAGAAGCCGGCTTGCTCGGAGCGACTATTGAGGCCGGTGCCAACGACCTGCTCATCGCGCTTCAGGGAGACGACGATGCTCTTGCGTCTGCCATGGCTGCGGCGGAGTCAGCGCTGAACCAACAGCCGCCTCCAATGCCCGGAAACGGGAAGTCATTTGCCATGGCCCCCCGCAGTATAGAAATGGGGCTCGGAAACATGGTTGGCGCCAATTTGGCATTGATCTCCACGCCTGGCGAATACGCCGCTGCTGAGGCGTTCAAGGCCTTGCGTCTTGGCCTCAACGTGATGCTGTTTAGTGACAATGTCGAGTTGAAAGATGAGTTTGCGCTGAAACGCTTCGCTCAGGACCACGATCTCATTGTCATGGGACCGGATTGCGGGACCGCCATTATCAATGGCATCCCGCTCGCCTTCGCCAACGTCGTGAGGCGCGGGGATATCGGTGTCGTCGCCGCGTCTGGCACCGGTCTTCAGCAGGTCACCTGCCTTATCGATCGATGGGGCAAGGGTATTTCCCAGGCGATCGGAACCGGAGGTCATGACATGCACAGAGATGTGGGGGGTATTTCCATGCTCCAGGGGCTAAAGGCATTGGCTGCCGATCCGTCCACCTCGGTCATTGTTCTGATTTCCAAGCCTCCGTCGCCGGAGGTTGCCGAACGTGTTCTGGATGTTGCGGGTAGTGCCGGAAAGCCGGTGGTGGTGAATTTTCTCGGCGCGGACCCGGAGGGTATCAGGCGTCCGAATGTATTCGCGGCCCGGACTCTTGAGGATGCGGCGGCTGCAGCGGTGGCACTTGCCGACGGCAGGCGGCCTGAAGAAGGCAGGCCGGAGCGCCCGCCTTTTGCGATGCCTCCCAAGCTGATCCCCGGGCAGCAATACATTCGTGGTCTTTACAGTGGGGGGACATTTTGTTATGAAGCCGCGCTTCTACTAAAGAAAAACTTTGGGCAGGTCTATTCAAACACTCCGGTGGATCCCGAAGACCGCCTGGACGATGTCTGGACCAGCAAGAGGCATACGGTCATTGATCTGGGCGACGATCTCTTCACCCGGGGGCGTCCCCATCCTATGATCGATCACCGACTGCGCAATGAACGCATTCTCAAAGAGGCCGGGGATCCCGAGGTGGCCGTGATCCTGTTGGATGTGGTACTCGGATATGGCTCTCATCCAGATCCGGCGAGTGAAATGGTGCCGGTGATTCAAAAGGCCAAAGATTTGGCGGGCAAGGCGGGCAGGCATCTGGTCGTTGTCGGATTTGTTTGCGGCACATCATTGGACCCGCAAGATTTGTCTAAACAGGAAGCCGCCCTGCGAGACGTAGGGGTGACCCTGGCTGAAAGTAACGCCCAGGCAGTCCGCTTGGCGGCCACCCTTGTGTTCGGGCCGACCAGGGTTGGAGGAGTGTCGTGATGCAGGTCTTGTTTCAGGAGAAACTACAGGTATTGAACGTTGGCCTGTCGTCATTTGCCGAATCCGTTGCCAGGGCGGGCGGGACGGCTCTACAGATAGAATGGGCCCCGCCTGCGCAGGGGGATCAGACCGTGTGTCGTGAATTGGCTCAGCTCGTGAACCTGCCGGCCGTCGAAGATGCCAACCAAAAGGCCTTTGATGCGTATCTATCAGCCCAGCCGGTCCTTCGGGGTATCGGGATTGCCGGCAAGGTCCTTCCCAATATGGCGGAGCGCATGATCTTGCACGGAGGTCCTCCCATCGCCTGGGAAAACATGTGCGGTCCCATGCAGGGCGCCATCATCGGCGCAATCCTCTATGAAGGATGGGTGGAGAATACCGCTGGCGCGTGGGCCATGGCTTCCAGTGGTGAGGTGGTCCTCGAACCCTGTCACCATCATGCCGCCGTTGGCCCGATGGCTGGCGCCATTAGCCCGTCCATGCCCGTGTGGATGGTTGTCAATGCCACCCATGGCAATCAGGCCTTCAGTAACTTCAACGAGGGAATTGGACGAGTGCTCCGGTTTGGCGCCAACAGTCCCGATGTGATCGACCGCCTCAAATGGATAGGAAAGGTGCTCGGACCGACGTTACAGGCAGGACTGGAGACTCTCGGCGAACTGGATCTCAAAACGTTGATGGCACAGGCGCTGCACATGGGTGACGAGGTGCACAACCGCAACGTCGCGGCGTCGTCCCTGTTTTTGAAACGGTTGATTTCAGCTTTGCTGAAGACGGATATGCCCTCGGCCGATATCGCCGCCGCCGTCGACTTCATCGCCGGCAACGATCACTTCTTTCTCAATCTCTCCATGACCGCCTGTAAGGCCATGCTCGATGCCGCCCACGGCGTTCCAGGGAGCAGTATGGTCACGGCCATGGCCCGTAATGGCGTCGAGTTCGGCATCCGTGTCAGCGGCACAGGGGATCAGTGGTTTACCACGCGGGCGCCGATGGTCGACGGACTTTTCTTCCCCGGTTATACCATGGCGGACGCGGCGCCCGATCTGGGGGACAGTGCCATCACCGAGACAGCGGGTGTGGGCGGCTTCGCGATGGCCGCCTCCCCGGCGATCGTCAAGTTCGTCGGCGGCACGCCGCAAGATGCGATCGACAATACGACGGCGATGACCTATATCACGTTGGGCCGGAATGGTGCGTTCACGTTGCCGCCAATGAACTTCGCCGGCTCACCTGCGGGCATTGACGTCCGTAAGGTCGTCGATACCGGCATTCAACCGATTATCAATACGGGGATTGCACACCGTGAGGCCGGAGTCGGACAGATCGGGGCCGGTATCACGCGCGCGCCCCTGGCCTGTTTCACGCAGGCGGTGTCTGCACTGGCAAGCGCCATGCGCGGCAGCCTGTGAAAACGGAGGATGTTCACGATGACAGCTACCAATAAACTTGCCGTTGTCGCTGTCGGGGGCAATTCGTTGATCCTAGACAAGGACCACGAATCGATCCCGGATCAAAGTCGGGAAGCAGCCATCACCGTTCACCATATCGTAGAAATGATCGCAACCGGATGGAATGTGGTGATTACCCATGGGACCGGTCCACAGGTCGGCTTCATCCTGCGTCGTTCCGAGCTGTCACTGGAGGAGGTGCCTCCTGTGCCAATGGATTATGCCGATGCGGATCTACAGGGTGGTATCGGCTACATGTTCATCAAGGCCCTGTATAACGAATTCCGTAAGCGCCGGATTGATCGGAAGGCCGTAGCCATCATCACGCAGACCTTGGTAGATCGCGATGATCCGGCGTTTGCCGACCCCTCCAAGCCCATCGGGTCTCAAATGGACGAAGCGACAGCCCGGCGGCTCGCGGCCCAGCAAGGGTGGATCGTGAAGGAGGATGCGGGGCGTGGTTGGCGGCGGGTGGTGCCGTCACCATTGCCGAAGACCATCATTGAAATGGCAGCGATCAATCTGTTGGCCAGATCGGGACTCGTGGTCATTGCCTGCGGGGGGGGCGGTATCCCTGTGGTCGAGGACGAAGAGGGCAACTTAACCGGGGTTGAGGCCGTCATCGACAAGGACCTGGCGTCAAGCCTGCTGGCTCGTGGGATAGGAGCTGATTTACTGTTGGTGTCCACGGGGGTTGAGAAGGTGGCTATCAACTTCAATAGGCCCGACCGGCAATGGCTGGATCGCATGACGGTGGCGGAAGCGAAGAAGCATTTCGCGGACAATCAGTTTGACAGGGGCAGCATGGGACCGAAAATTCAGGCGGTGATCGAATTCTTGGAGGGTGGCGGGTCGAGAGGGTTGATCACCAATCCTCCCAATATCGGTCGCGCCCTGGCCGGTGAAACCGGAACGTTCATTGTGCGGGAAGGTGTGCCACCATTCACATTTCAGAGTTAAGGAGGACCTATGACTACATCACGTAAACTGACAAGACGCCAAGTTCTGAAAGGAACCGCGGCTGTTGGAGCACTGGGAATGTTGGGCGGCTTAGGCTGGCTCGGCAAAGCCTGGGGGGCGCAGGACAAGATCAAGATGGGGTTCATCTTTGTGGGACCGCGAGACGACTATGGCTACAACCAGGCGCATTTTGAAGGTAAATCGGCGCTGGCCAAACTCGACTGGGTGAAGGCCTTCGATGAAGAGAAGGTCCCGGAGACCATCGAGGTCCAAAAAACCATGGAGAGCATGATCAAGCTGGACGGAGCCCAGGTTATCTTCCCCACATCCTTCGGCTATTTTGATCCCCACATTCTCAAGGTCGCACCCCAATTTCCCAACGTTCGCTTTTTGCACTGCGGGGGGCTCTATCAAGATGGCAAACATCCCAAGAACGCCGGGAGTTACTTCGGCTACATTGACGAATCGGAGTATGTGGCCGGTATTGTGGCCGGCGGGATGACCAAAAGCGGGAAGCTGGGGTTTGTGGCGGCCAAGCCTATACCACAGGTATTGCGCAATATTAACAGCTATACCCTCGGGGCCCGCAGTATCAGACCGAACTGCACGACCCATGTGATTTTTACCGGGGACTGGTCACTCCCGGTCCGTGAGGCGGAAGCCACCAACAGCTTGGTCGATCAAGGGGTCGACGTGATCACCTGCCATGTAGACAGCCCCAAAGTCGTCGTGACCATGGCCGAAAAGCGGGGCATCTATTGCACCGGCTACCACGTCAACCAGTCAAAACTTGCCCCGCGTGGGTACCTCACCGGTGCTGAATGGAATTGGGCGAAATTGTATATGGACTATGCTGAGATGATCCGTAAAGGGACAGAAGTCCCGCATTTGATACGAGGGGGCCTCAAGGAAGGCATTGTGAGGGTGTCGGACTATAACCAGGTGGTGACTGAATCTGTTCGCAAGCAAGCCGACGCAGCCAAGGCAAAATTCATGGATGGTTCAATGGTTGTCTACAAGGGCCCCATCAAGGACAATGAAGGTAATGTCGTCATTCCGGCCGGAAAAGAATCTGTCCAAACGGATATCGGGCTGGAGAGTATGGGTTGGCTGGCGGAAGGGGTAGTCGGTTCGACCAAGTCGTGAGCATGGCGATGCCGAAAAACCTGCACAAAGCGCTGGAACCGTTCCTCATCATCTTCGGGTCTCTCTTGGTATCGATGGTGTTGTTTGGAGGGTTTGTGGCGGTGGCTGGGGCCAATCCCTTTGAGGTGTATCACACCATGTATCGGGCTGCCTTCGGCTCTTCGTTCTCGTGGCAAAATTCGTTAATACGAGCCGCACCGCTGATGCTGACGGCTCTCTGCACGGCATTGCCGGGCTATCTCGGATTAATCATCATCGGGGGAGAGGGGGCAGTGGTGATAGGGGGTCTCGTCGCGGCGTTAGCGGCTCTGACCATGCCCACTGCCCCTCCCATGGTGGTCCTCCCCAGCATGGCGCTCGCCGGCATGGTCGCCGGCGGGATCTGGCTCGCCATTGGAGGGGCATTGCGGCACTATCGTGCTGTCAATGAAACCATCAGCAGTCTATTGCTGAACTATATCGCCATTGCGGTGCTGAACCACCTCGTCGGGGGCACCTTTCGCGATCCGGAAAGCCTCAATCATCCCTCGACGCGTCATATTGGAGAGGCCAATATGATCGGCCTCATCCCCGGGACAGACCTCCATTGGGGATTGGCTTTCGGCGTCGTGGCTTGTGTCCTGGCGTGGTTTCTCATGCATCGCACCGTCTTCGGCTTTGCGTCCCAAATTGCAGGAGGCAATGTTCGCGCCGCTCAGGTCGCAGGATTGCCGGTCGGGCGGTTGATTCTCATCGTCGGCTTCGTGGCGGGAGCAGCCGGTGGATTGGCAGGCATGGTGGAAGTGGCGGCCATCCATGGCAGGGCCAATGACACCCTCAATGCCAATTATGGGTATGCCGGCATTCTCGTGGCATTTGTCGCTAGAAATAACCCGCTGGCGATCATTCCTGTAGCCGTTCTCCTGGGAGGGATTCGTGCGAGTGGCGGCTTATTGCAACGGGTACATGACCTTCCGGATGCCACGGTGCTCGTCATGCAAGGGATTATGTTTCTCGTGATTTTGTTTAGTGAGACGCTCTACGGACGATTTTCAAAATTTCAAAAACAAGGAGCCGCGTGATGGAAGTCGGTTGGTGGGGAGTCTTAATCGCCGTGCTGGGAGGAGCGATTCGGATCGGCACCCCATTTCTGTTTGTCTCGCTGGGCGAGTGCTTGACCGAGAAAAGTGGCCGTATCAATTTGGGGCTCGAGGGCACGCTGGTGATGGGCGCGATGACTGGGTACGCCATCGCGTTGCATAGCGGGTCTCCGTGGCTCGGTGTGCTGTGCGCCGGATTATCCGGCGCCCTGCTCGGCGCCTTGCATAGTTGGCTTTGCAGCTTCCAACGGGTTAATGATATCGCCGTGGGGATCGCGATGATGCTGTTCGGCACCGGATTGGCATTTTTCCTGGGGAAGCCCTACATCCAACCATCCGCTCCTCGATTGCCATCCATCGATCTCGGAGGCTGGAGTAATGTGCCGCAACTCCAAGCGGCACTGCAGATCAACGGCTTGTTTCTGATCGGGATTGTCGTGGCGATTGCGCTTGGGTGGATATTGAAAAATACATCGTGGGGGTTGAAGGTGCGTGTGGTCGGCGAGAGTGCGGATGCGGCGCGCGCCCTCGGATTACCGGTCGATCGAATACGGCTCCTGAGTACCGCCCAAGGAGGATTTCTTGCGGGAATCGGCGGGTCATATCTCTCGCTCTACTATCCGTTCAATTGGAGCGAAGGCCTTTCGAGTGGCCAGGGATTGATGGCGGTGGCACTGGTGATCTTTGCCCGCTGGCAGCCGCTTGGCTGTCTATGGGTTTCTCTCTTGTGGGGAGGAGCGGCTGCGTTGGGGCCTGCCTTGCAATCCGTGGGGATCACATACGGATATTATATCTTCAACGCGATCCCCTACATTATGACGTTGGCCGTGATGATCATAACTTGTTCCCCACGGCGCAATCTCGCGGGGGCGCCACATGAGCTCACGGTGACGCGATAAGCCATGCAATCGGATGAAAGGAACCAAATGAGAGATTCAGGAGAGGTGGACCATGAGTAAATATGTTGCGGCTGATCCCTACCCCTACCCCTATAATGGAGATCTCCGGCCCGAGAACACGGTATTTCTCATCATTGACATGCAGACCGATTTTTGTGGAAAGGGTGGGTATGTGGACAAGATGGGGTATGACATTTCACTCACCCGCGCCCCGATCGCCCCTATCCTCAAGGTGCTCACGAAAGCGCGGAACATTGGGATGCATGTCTTTCACACCAGGGAAGGCCATCGACCGGAC